>NZ_JAQUHV010000003.1 GCF_028681615.1 Sulfuricurvum sp. | reverse complement strand
TGTAACGGTTTGTTGAGACATTGTGCGCCTTTATATGGCGCGAGTTTTTTCAAGAATCGAATCAATCGCCGCTTGAAGTTTGGTCACATCGTATCCGGCGGCTTCAGCTTTTTTAAGTCCGAATGCAATTCCGTGTTCTCCGAAAGGATCGTTAATCGGAACAATTGTTTTGATAATATGAAGTGCGGTTGAAAACTCTTTGACCTCTTCCGGAGCTTGGTCAGGGGTATCTGAAAATTCGATCATCTCGACAAAGTCTTTGTCAAAATTCCAGTGGGTAAAAATTGCAGCCGTAACCGATGCCGTCGTCTCTTGAACATAAGAGCGTTCTACACTTGCAATATCGATGGCTGTCGTAACATCGGCTTTAAAATTGGTAGCTAAGTCTTCTTGGATCACGTCGCTGGCAATAATAATTTTTCCTGTCTCTTGCAAAAATGCGGCCAAAAACAGTTTATCCGCTTTAGCACGGTCAATTTTCATATACCACGCATGCATCAAAGCCGCCTGCATCGAAGATATCTCCGCAAAATGTTCCGAACTTACACCGTAGGGTTCCATATCGACATTAAGAAGCTTGCGAACCGAATTACCGATCCCGATGGACCGGGTCATACTCATTCCGAATAACGAAACGGCTTGTCCTACATTATTTATTTCACGGCGAAAACTGTACAATGGAGAGTTGGCCGCTTTAAGCAAGTTTGCGACAATCATCGGATCGGTTTCGACGGTTTTAACCAAATCCTGAATCGAAGAGTTTGGATCGTTGCAGACACGCTGCATATCGATTACCGTTTTCGGCAAGGGAGGCAAAGATTTAATACTATTAATAATTGAGCTCTTCATTCATAATCCTCTACAAAAGCTATTGAAGTTATTATACCCTACTTAATTCAAGAGCCAAATATTTTCCGGTAAAACTTCCTGTTTTTTCCCAATCTCTGGCTACACTTTCGGGATCACCTTGTGCAACAAGCAATCCTCCGCCGCTTCCCCCTTCAGGACCCATATCGATAATGTAATCGGCATTTTTGATCATATCGAGGTTATGCTCGATCACGAGAACTGAATTTCCAAGCTCAACAAAATTATGAAGTACTTTGGTCAGACGGTTGACGTCGTCAAAATGCAATCCGGTCGTCGGTTCATCGAGAATATACAGTGTATTTCCGGTATCCCTACGGCTTAGCTCTTTCGCCAATTTAATCCGTTGCGCTTCCCCGCCGGAGAGGGTCACCGCATTTTGTCCCAAAGTGATATAATCGAGACCTACGTCACTGAGCGTTTGCAAAATCGCTTTGATCTTCGGAATCGGGGCAAAAAACTCCAACGCTTCACCGACAGACATATTAAGGACATCTGAAATCGTTTTGCCTTTGTATTCGACCTGCAGGGTCTGCAAATTGTAACGGCTTCCGTGACAGGCATCACATTTCACCATGATATCCGGGAGGAAGTGCATCTCGATCTTGATTTCCCCTTCCCCCTGACATTTTTCGCATCTGCCGCCTTTGACGTTGAAACTGAATCGTGATGCGGTATACCCTCGAATCTGTGCCTCTTTTGTTTTCGTAAACAGAATACGGATTTCATCCATAACCCCCGTATAGGTAGCCGGATTGGAACGAGGTGTTCGCCCGATGGGGCTTTGATCGAGGTAAATAACTTTATCGAGTTTTTCCAACCCTTCTACTTCGACCCCCGCCACACGGTTAATTTTACGAGCATGATTCAGTATCTCACGGGTAACAGGGAGCAAGGTTTGGAGGATCAATGAGCTTTTGCCGCTGCCGCTCACCCCTGTCACACAGACAAAATTATTAAGTGGAATGTCAACACTTAAATCAGAGATATTGTTTAATGTTACATTTTTAATGCTCATCCACTCTTTTTGGGCTCTGCGATAAAAATACTCGATCTTTTTCCGTCCGGAAAGATACTGCGCGGTGAGAGTATCCGATTTTTTCATCTCTTCCAACGTCCCGGCAAAGACCACGTTGCCGCCAAATTTCCCGGCACCCGGACCGATATCGACAATGTAGTCGGCATTCTCTATCGTCTCTTTATCATGTTCGACGACAATGACGGTATTCCCTTTTTCCTGCAGTGATCGCAATGTACGGATCAGTTTAAGGGTATCGCGTTCATGCAGTCCGATACTCGGTTCATCCAAAACATACATTACCCCCGTCAAGCCGCTTCCGATCTGGCTGGCAATACGGATACGCTGTGCTTCTCCCCCGCTGATACTACGGGCATCACGACTCAAGGAAAGATAGCCGAGACCTACATCATACAGGAAGAATAGACGCTCTCTGATTTCATTTAAAATAGAAACAGCGATCATCGCGCTTTGATCACTCAGCCCCTCAAACGTTTGAGGATCGCTAAACCATGCATACGAATCTTTGAGCGGCATTGTGATCACATCACCGATCCCTTTTCCAGCGACACGTACGGCCAGCGATTCACGTTTGAGACGATAAGAATTACAGATATTACACGGCTTTTCAGACATGTAATCGGCCAAATCTTTTTCATCTTTGAAAATGTCGTACGCGATCCGGACGATCCCCGGCCATACCCGTTTGATCGGATGATCTTGCCATTTAAACTCCACTTCATCGACACTGCCGTGGAGAATCGCTTTTTTCTGATGTTCTTCGAGGGTATAAAACGGAGCGGAGATACTGATCCCTTCTGCGATACAGAATGCTTTTAAAAAAGTAAAATAATATCCTTTGTTAAATCCGTAAACGATTTTGATCGCCCCTTTTTCAACAGAGAGTTCCGAATCGATAATTTTGTCATAATCAAGTGCATACCGAATCCCCAATCCGTCACATTCACTGCACGCCCCTTTAGGGGAGTTAAATGAAAACGAGAGAGGCTCTAACGGATCAAAACTTACTTTACAGTCGAAACAGGCACTGTGCTCGCTATAGTGGATCAGCTTTTCAGCCATCCCAACCTCTTCATGGTTTTGGATTTCGATCTCTACCTCACCATAGGACTCTTTAAGCGCTTTTTCAACGTCTTGTGCCACACGATCATGGTTATCATCTTTGATAATCAAACGGTCAATGACGACTTTCAGGGTGTGTTTTTTGGTTTTGGACAGCTCGATTTCTTCATCCAGACGAACCATGACACCATCAACCATCGCCCGCACATATCCTTTGTGACGCAACGATTCGAAGATATCGGCAAACGATCCTTTTTTCTCTCGAATAAGCGGAGCCAAAATAACGATTTTAGCCCCATCCGGGAGTTTAAGAACTTGATCGATAATATCCTGAGCCGACATTTTAGAGATTTTTTTACCGCACAAGTGGCAGTGCTGAACTCCTATACGGGCATATAAAAGACGCAAATAGTCATAGATTTCAGTGATTGTCCCAACTGTAGAACGGGGATTTTTTGAGGTTGTTTTTTGATCGATGGCAATCGCAGGGGTAAGCCCTTCGATTTTATCCACATCCGGTTTTCCGACTCGATCCAAAAATTGCCGGGCATATGAGGAGAGTGATTCGATGTATCGGCGCTGCCCCTCGGCATAAAGCGTATCAAACGCTAAAGTCGACTTACCGCTGCCGCTGATTCCGGTACAAACGATGAGCTTATTCTTCGGAATCTCCAACGAGATGTTTTTCAGATTATGTTCCCGTGCTCCAATAATTTTAATCATATCCATAAATCATTACCCCGCGATCAGTTTGTATGCCGTGATGGCAAAAATAAGTATGTAAAAAATTACCAATACCTGTTTGTAATGGGTCGCATGAACCCGATGAAGCAGCCAGATACCGAGTGCAATTCCGATCAGTGACGAAAGTGCCATAACCATTCCAGCCTGAAGATTCATCATCCCCAACCACAGAAGCGTTGCAAAAGCCGATATAGAAGTGAACATGACAAAAAACAGACCGACTGCAGAGGCTTTTTTCAACGGAAAGCCCATAAAGCTGACCAATATAGGAGTCATTAAAATCGATCCTCCAACTCCCAACATCCCTGAAAATATCCCTATAAAGCCTCCAATAAGGCTATATAGGGGGCGATTAACTATTTCGGCACGGCTTGGAACAGGTGATGATAAGGCTAAACGTCCCAATGTAAACGCAACAATGCTCAAAAAAAGCCATTCCAATACCGTTGCTGCGAGCAATTTGACCAAAAATCCTCCGATAATAGCTCCAACGATACCGCCATAACCGAAATATTTTATGTCATGCACGACATAGGTTTGCTTTTTATGATGGATCCATGCCGCCAACAAAGAACCGGCAACCATTTGCATCACCGAAATACCGATCGCTTCTTTGATCCCAAAACCTAAATAAAGCAAAATAGGGACGCTAACCGTTCCCCCTCCGATTCCGAAAAATCCGGAGAGAGCTCCTACACTTATCCCTAAAAGCGCTAATTCAATCACCATGTTGTCTGCTTTAATTTTTGTGTCGCGCGATTATACTTATTTCGTGCTTCAACAAACCCCCTTCTCCATCAATTGATTTTACGGTATAATCAATTCCCATACTTAATAAACCCAGAGATTAGGATTGTGATGTTACCGATCATCGTACATGCGGCTGAAAACTTTTGTCTCCATCAGTTGCGGCTCCCTTATCAGCGTATCAGTAACCCTTCTAAAAAGAGAACGCTTCTTGCTTATATCGATATTGAAGCTTATGACGGTACTTTTCATAGAGTCTATATCGGATGTGATGACACATTGATTCAGACGATTGCCGAAACCTTTTTAGGCGAAGAAGAGAGCGATGAACAGACCCTTATTGACATGCTTTTGGAAACAACGAATATGATTGTCGGCAGTGCCAAAGTTTTGGCTGAAGAGTCGTATGAAACATCCATGAGTATTATGACCCCCTTTTTCGCATCGGACGGAATGAGCGAAAGTGATTCAGAAGAAATACAACACCTAGAAGTTGAAGCCGGCGAAATGACGATTGCACTAAAAAGGCTCTAAAACATGAACGAAACAATAGCAAAATCGGAAACATTTATCGGAAAAGAGCATCCTTTCGATCCTGAGAAAGAACTTTCATGGATGGACTATGAAGGGTTGCTTGATATGGAAGTCGAATTTGTTGCCGATTTGGGGCAAACGACTCTTACTCTGGGCGATATTCTAAAACTTGAAAAAGGTTCTGTTATTGATTTGGGAAAACCTGCAGGGGAAAGTGTCGAGTCCTACGTCAACCGCCGGATTATCGGAAAAGGCGAAGTAATGGTTTATGAAAAAAACTTGGCTATCCGTATCAATGAGGTACTCGATTCGAGTGCCGTCCTTTATTACCTTTCAAAAGAGAGACTATGAGATATCTGATCCTTTTACTTCTCCTCCCCGCATTTCTTTGGGGAGCCAAAATCCTAAGCTACAACGTGTATGATCGTAATGACCGTGTTGACGTCATGTTGACATTTGATACCCCTTATGAAGGGGTGCTTCGTCAAAACCGCCAAGGGAATACGGTTGTAATTAAACTTGAGGAAGCATTTATCGATGCTCCGAAAGTTAAAGACGTCAATTCAAAGTATCTTGAAAAATTGACCATTGCACCGCAAGGCGAACACATTGAGATCGTTGCTCAGGTCTCTCCCGATGTAACGATGCAAGCCTCTAAAACATCCGATTCGTATGGATTAAGACTCCGTTTTATGCCTTCCGCCACTACCCCTTCTGCTGAAACTCCTCCGGTTGATGAAACATCACTTGCAGGACTTCCGACTAAAAGCAACAGTGAATTTGAGCAAAGCTATTACGTCGTCATCGTCATAATGCTGATCGGTATCGCGATCTTGTTTTGGCTCAAACAAAACATTGCCAAGCGAACCGCAACAATGAATACCGAACCGAAAACTCCGTGGCTCTTTAACAAAACAGCCAAAGAGCCCAAAGCCGCACCGGCTGCACCTGCAAAAGCTCCTGCTGACATTGGCGGGGGAGTACATATCCGATTTCAAAAAAGCCTTGATGCCAATAATACCGTTGCTATGTTGGATTATGGCACCATGAGTTATTTGGTTCTGTTGGGGGCTAACACAATCTTATTGGATAAGTTCCAAGACAACATTCCGATCACACAAAATGATTTTGAAACGCTTTTACAGTCCAAGCACCGTGAGCTTGACGGTTATTTCCAACTCGCTCCGACACAAGATGAAGCGTTTGATTCGTATAAAGAGAAAGCTTCAGGAACGTACTAATTGTCTACGCTTGCCGCTATGGCACTAAAGCTTGCCTCTTCGAGGCAGACGATATTATTTGACATTCCCTAAATCGTAGCGATTATAAACGTCATACGCCTCTTCTCCTCCGGTTGAAGAAAGGACCTCACGTATAAGCACCGCAGCTTCTTTACGGCTTCCTCCCGCAAACCCTTTTGCATAGATTTCCGCTAACGTCACCTTTGCCGCAGGTTCACCCTGAGCCACCGCCATTTTGAGATAATACGCAGCACGATCAAAATCTTCAGGGACTCCCATTGCATTGGCATACGCAAATCCGGCAGAGACTTGTGCAGGCAAAATCCCCGCTTCCGCGGCATTTGCATAGAGCTCCGTTGATTTTGCAAAATTGCGTTCGACCCCTTCTCCGTTGTAATGAAGCGTAGCCAATGCAAAGATACAGCGGGGATCACATCCCCCTTTGCTAAACCACTCATACGCTTCTTCAAAACGTTTTGTTGCATACGCATTCATTCCGGCATTATAGAAGTCAATTTCCACATTATCCCCTTTTTGATGCGATTGTAACCAAAGAGACTAACAATTAAATAATCCCATCAATGAAGCTGTAGGAACTTATCAGAAAAAAAGCCAAACCAACAATACGAAGCCTAAAATAATGTTAAACCAACTGCCGCCGTCTTCGAAAATCATGAGGAGCAGATTGTAATAGTGTCGTTCCATGAATGAGGGAGCAATCAATAAACCCTCTTGGGCATATCGGGTAATTTCCGTACCCCAAATAAATGCAATAATTTCAGGAGCTATAATAAATACGATTACTCCGACAAATCCCCATATCGTCCTTGCCGGCTTCATCGACATCAGTGCTTTTTTGGTTGCGGGATTTTTGGCGATTTGTTTGGCTTTTGCTTTAATTTTATGATGCATACTCGGTCGTTATCATTCACACTTCATATCGGATGCTTTGAACCCTTCACCGATTTGCCGATGAGTGAGAAAGAACTCATCAACGACCGCACGGAAGTGGACCGGATCATCAATACGGTTTACAAGATCACGGAGTGCGGATGCCCCTTCGTATCCTTTTGAATAGGTATGGACATGTTTTCGGAAAGTCACAACGCCGCGTTGCCCGTAAAAGCTCACCATACTGTCCAAATGTTCCATAATGATCGCATGCTTGATAAGTGGATCGACGGAAGCGCTTCCTGTTTTGAGCTGATGAAAAATCCACGGTGCACCTACGGCTCCGCGTCCGATCATCACACCGTCAGCTTTGGTATGCTCCAGCACCCATTGCGCCTTCTCAAAAGAGTCGATATCACCGTTTGCGATAACAGGGATGCCTACAGCAGCTTTGATCTCGGCAATCGCATCGTAATCAACGGGAGCTTTAAATTTTCCCGCGCGGGTTCGTCCGTGTACCGCCAGAAAATCAGCACCGCACGATTCGACGAGCTTTGCAATCTCAATATGATTTTTGGATTCAAATCCCAAGCGGATTTTGACACTCAGCGTCGATTTATTGGAAGTTTTTTTAATCGTTTCGATGATTCGGGCCATTCGGGGCAAATCACTCAATAATGAACTCCCCGATCCGTGACACACAATTTTTGGAACCGGACAGCCGCAGTTAAGATCGATAATATCAATATCTTCTTGGGTGTTAAGCACCTCTACCGCACGTCGTACGATCTCCTCTTCAGAGCCTGCGATCTGAACAGAGTACGGATCTTCGTTCGGACTTCGTTCCATCATCTTAATCGTCTTGGTAGAACCGTGGGCGAGTGCATTGGAACTGATCATTTCACTAACTGTCAAATCCGCACCGAATTTTTTTACGACATTGCGAAACGGTAAGTCTGTGTATCCTGCTAAAGGTGCAAGAGCATATACGGGTGTATCAAAAGAGAGTTTGGGAGTCATAATAAAATTACCTTCGAGGAGAAGATAGCGTCAAACGCTATCTCATAGTGTTAACAATTTGGACGTAAAAAGATTGCAATGTCATAGTGCTTGTTTGCACGTTTGAGATCACGATACGCCTTGAAAATTTGGAAATCGTTGTTTGCAGTGTTGTTCAGGATTTCATTTGCCGTATCGATCATCTGTAAATCATACAAAGTATAAAGATACCCTTCCATCGCTTCGTCATTATGTTCACTCAACATTTCAAACAAACGGATACGTTGTTCAGGGAGCATATTTTTAGACATTGCTTCTGACAGATCGATCCAATCGCTGCTTTTTAGTTTAAGCGTACCGAATATAGCCGCTAATTCTTCATTACTGATTTGAATACCGTTTTCAGCGGCATTGATCCGTTGAACGAAATCGAGTAGAGACGATTTTGTAAAAAAGCGTTGGTATTTCATGATAGAACCGACCGATGCTGTTTTAACATATGCTTCATATGCTTTGGCACAAACGATTTCACCGTAACTGTCCGGACGGGAAAGAATACTGTCCGCATCGATTTCACCCCGCTCGAGACGGTTAAGGTTGTTTTGAATTGAAATCGATGTCGTTGCCGGCAAATGAAATTTTTTGATATCTACTTTTTTGTTTTCTTTCACGTCACGCATCAATTCAAGGGCTTCATCGATTTTTTCGTTACCGATTGATCGAAGAGTCTCATAAGGAAGGATCATTGCATGATCAATCAATTTACCCATCAATTTATAGGCATCGCTTTTGTACACATTGTTGCGTTCACCGACACCCAAGAGTGCATCGCGCAATGCATCGATCATTTTTTCATGATCTTTATTCAAACGGCGAAGTTTGAAATTTCCGACCAATGCATAAACACCCATATGCAATACGCTTGCGAGATACATCACAAAAAGAGGTACTACTACCCAAAATGCGATAGGAAAGTTTGGAAAATGCATCCCTAATAAATCAAATCCAATCGAGCCATTATCTATCGTATAGGTCGCAATACCTACCAATATCATTAAAATGAGCGACGCGATGGTATAACGTTTTAGTTGCATTTTCTCTCCCTTTTAGTGTTTGTTTTTTTCAACGATCGGACGGCATACAATACAATACTTTGCATGCGGTTTCACTTTTAAACGTTGAAAACCGATATCGTCTTCACACATTTCACAAATTCCGTATACTTTTGACTTGATTTTAAAGAGTGCAGATTCAATCTCCGTCAGCTCATGCATTTGTTGTGACCCGATAGCATTTTCTACCAAGTTGTCATTACTCGCAGATGCATAGTCGCCTTCATCATTCAGTTCCATCTCACGCAACTGTTTCATTTCGCTTTCAACACCGGTGATATTTTTGATAATTTGAGCTTTTCGCGTCAGCAATATCTCCTCGAAATACTGCAACTCATGGTCTCTCATCAATGCTCCTCATTTGTGGTACGGATGGTTTGCTAACAGTGAATAGGCGCGGTATATTTGCTCTAGAAGCACCGCTTTTGCGATTTTATGGCTCATTGTCATCTCTGACAGACTGATTGCCGTATCACATTGGTCTACAAAGCTCTTTTCAAAGCCGTATGCACCACCTATAAAAAATTGCAACGAAATTTTATCACTTATAAGCTTACTAAATGCAAAACTATCCATTTTTTTCCCATCCGGATGCAACGCAATCGAGTAATTTTTACCCAACATCGGTGATAAGAGTTTCGAATACGCCGCTTGTGAAGCTTCAGAACTGATAGTGTGCGCTTTTACTACCTCTTTTGGGAACAATTCAACGTCATCCACCTTCGCAAAACGAGAGATCATTTTCATCTGTTCATGATACAAAGGATCGTAGAGGGAACGCTCTTTTTTTGCAATCGTGATAATAGAGATGTTCATTGATCTGCCTCGCAAGAGGCAAGCTTCAGTGCCATAGCGGCAAGCTTCAGTGCCATAGCGGCAAGCGTAGACAAAACAAGCGAAGCGCTTGGCAAAGCCAATGTTTCCTCGAAATGGGTTTTACTCATTTGGCGTTCTCATTAGGAATAAGTCCGCTTCCGATTACATTATACGTTACATGTTGAAAGCGATCGTCAAGTTTCACTCCGCCGATAGCCGCTACCGGATGGTTAGAGAGGGCGGCAAGTTCATCCAACTTCTCCCCTAATACTTTTGCATCCGATTTCGTTGACGTCGCCCGATACGCCCCCAATCCGATGTAATTGATATCAAGCGAATTTGCAGTTGTGATCTCCTGCGCATTGTGAGTTGAAAGACCGATGATCTTATCTTCACCGATCGCCATTTTTAAAATTTTAATGGCTCGTACGGGATCGGAATCTATGGCGTATAAATCTTCTTGACCGATATGGACACCGTCGCAAAAAGAGGCTAATTCATAATGATCGTTAATGATCAAAAAACCTTCCCACACTTTTCGCAGCGTTATCAAATCAGCTTTAACAATAGCTATATCGGCGAATTTGTTACGGTATTGGAGTACTTCGGCACCGAGTGTTTTCGCACGACCTGCAAAAGAGAGGAGATCACTCCCTCTTTCTCTCAGAATATCGGCGTCGCAAAGGGCGTAAAGTCGCATTAGGGAAGGAGAAGTTTGAGCATATCGCTCAATGTCTCTTTGAGTTCGCTACGGGCAACAATCATATCGATTGACCCTTTTTCAAGGAGAAATTCGGCACGTTGGAACCCTTCCGGAAGGTCTGATCCGATGGTTTGTTTAATAACCCGCTGACCTGCGAATCCTACCAATGCACCCGGCTCGGCAATGATAATGTCTCCCAGCGTTGCAAACGATGCACTGACTCCACCCATTGTCGGATCGGTCAGAAGCGAGATATACGGAAGCTTTGCGTCCGCTAACTTTGCCAAAGCGGCTGATGTTTTTGACATCTGCATAAGGGAAAAAGTACTCTCTTGCATACGGGCACCGCCACTGGCACTGACAATAATCAGCCCCATTCGTTTTTCCAGTGCGCGGTTTACGGCACGTACGATTTTTTCCCCTTCAACCGAACCGAGCGATCCGCCCATAAAGTTGAAATCAAACACGACTAATTGGGCCGGAACCGAGTTAATCGTACATTCACCGCTTACAACGGAAGAATAGGTGCCATTTTTGGCATATCCTTCTTCTATTCTCGCCGCATAACTTTTTTTATCCACAAAATTCAATGGATCGGTAGGACGGAGATTGCCGTCAAACTCGACAAAACTGCCCTCATCCGTGATGAGAGCCAAACGTTCTTTGACACCGATACGGAGATGGAATCCGCATTTCGGACACACGTGATTTTGTTTTTCAATCTCTTTGTAGTACATCAATGACTGACATGAGGGGCATTTTACCCAGTGAGACGGAGCCTCGCTTTTGGTAGGCTGTTTTTTCTTTTCGGAGTCCCCGAACAGGTTAAATAGACTCAAAAATACTCCTTTTCTACAATCATACGAATCTGCTCAAAAATCTCTTTATCCGCACTTATGAGGATGTATCTATCGTCTTGGAATACATGAAGGTGTTCGCTGAGATAGAGTCCGGCTTGGATATCGTAAGGTCGCATTGTACCCAAAAATAGCACATATTTCACATAAGGGGCATAGGCTAATGAGAGAGCCAATGCACCGGGAGAACGAAATTTCAGCTTATGCAACATTAACTTTTTAATCAACTCCGGATGTTCGATAGCTTTTTCGAACAAACCGATTTTCGCATAAAGATTCGTGATGATTTCATCTTTATGAGCAGAGTTTTTCAACGTTGTCCTAAAATACTCTTTTGCGGTACGGACAAATATATCGCCGTTCGCGAGATTGCAGACAAGTGCTTCTGTTGTTTTACCCCCAACGACGCGGGCTATCGAAATACCGTAATACGGGAATTTAGAAACGAAGTTATCACTGCCGTCAATCGGGTCGAGCATGATAGTAATGGTTGACTCAGGTGACATCCAACCGCTCTCTTCCGAGAATACGGATCCAAACGGTGAGAGATGCTTGTAACAGATTGCTTCAGCGTGCAAATCAATACCGTTACTGATATCGCCTCCGAATCCTCGATCATGAAGAGTAAAAAGAATATCGCTCTCTTTGTTGACAAGGGCATCTATCTCAAGACACGCTGAGATGGCAGCGTGGATAAAACTTGCCATCAGACCAACAGTGATTTTACAATGGATCGTGCCGCTTCACGCCCGTCATATGCCGCAGTTACAACAAGATCGGCACCTCGGTGACAATCTCCTCCGGCATAAATTCCGGGAGTTGTCGTTTCGTATTTTTCATTAACCAAAATACCGCCCCAGTTATTCACGGAAATACCGTTTTCCGCCAAGAACGGAGGAACGGCAGGGTCAAAACCGAGAGCCATAATAATAACATCGGCATTAACGTTAAAATCGCCCCCTTTGACCTCTTCCATTTTTTGACGGCCGGATTCATCTTTTGCACCGAGAACCGTTTTTGCCATATGGATTCCTACGGCTTTACCGCCTTCTCCCAATATGACCTCTTTAGGAGAAGCATGAAAGACGAAATCCACCCCTTCCTCGATCGCATTTTTGTACTCTTTGACCGAGCCGGGCATATTATGCGCATCACGTCGATATAGACAAGTTACGTTTTTTGCCCCTTCGCGTTTCGCCGTACGAACACAGTCCATAGCCGTATCACCACCCCCGATAACGACGACATCAAGATCTTTGAAATCAAATTTCTTGTCATAGTTCAGGCCGAAGTTTTTACGCTGAATAGCGGTAAGATATTCCATCGACATGTATACATTCGATGCATTTTCTCCGGCTATTTTAGCCCCTTTGGCTTTTGTCGCACCGATACCGATAAAGACCGCATCATGCTTATCCGCAATGGCATCGAATTCGATATCTTTGCCCACTTCGCAGTTCAACTCAAGTTTTAATCCTGCTTCAAGGAGCAGATTGACACGACGCTCAACAATTTTTTTGTCCAGTTTAAAATTAGGGATACCATACGTGAGCAATCCGCCTGCGCGATCACTGCGCTCATACATCGTTACTGCAATACCCGAACGGAGCAGATAGGTCGCACATGAGAGACTTGCAGGTCCCGAACCGATGATGGCAACTTTTTTATCGGTAGTGATCCCCGGAAAATACGGTTTAAGCCCTTGTTTGAAGCCTTCTTCATTGATAAAGGTTTCAACCGAACCGATCGTAATCGCACCGTGACCGTCGTTAAGGGTACAATCCCCTTCACATAAGCGATCATGCGGGCATACGCGTCCCATTACTTCAGGAAAAGGCGAAGGCTCGTTAGAGAGGTTGAACGCAAATTTCAAATCTTTTTCCGCTACGGCTTTAAGCCATTGAGGAATGTAGTTGTGCAGCGGACATTTGTTTAAACAAAACGGGTCGCCGCATTGGATACAGCGATCACTCTGTGAAGAGGCATCGCTTGAACCCATCGGTTCATAAATCTCGCTAAAATCTTTCAAACGCTGCAATACAAGGCGTTTCGTGGGGTCGATACGCTCAATCGTTAAAAATTCTCTCATAATTATTAGTCCCCTTTATCCGGATTGAGTGGCAATTTAGTTAAGTTTTTCGGGCGAACGAGCCAGAAGTTTCGGATTTCTACACGGAAATTTTTGATCAGTTCCTGTGCCATCTCACTCTCTGTTTCAGCTACGTACTCTTTTAAGAGTCGTTTGAGATAATGTCGGGCTTCATCCCCGTCATCAGTATCGATACGAAGCGCATCAATCAGTTCACGGTTGACATTTTCGACAAAACTGTGGTCTTGGTCGTATACAAATGCAAACCCGCCGGTCATACCCGCACCGAAGTTAATACCGGTTTTACCGAGGATGACGACGACTCCGCCTGTCATATATTCACACGCGTTGTCGCCGGTCCCTTCTACAACCGAAAGAGCACCCGAGTTACGTACCGCGAAACGCTCACCGACCGATCCGGAAATAAAGAGTTTACCGCCCGTCGCACCATAAAGACACGTATTACCACCGGCGCTGAAACGTTCCCCTTGGTTTTGTGAACGAATTACGATTTTACCGCCGTGCATCCCTTTACCGATGTAGTCATTCGCAACACCCTCTAAACGGATAGAGACACCGTTGATCAAGAATGCGCCAAGCGCTTGACCGGCAATCCCTTTAAGATTGATTTTAATCGTATTCTCTTTAAGTCCTGAGTCACCGTAATAATGAGCGATTTCACCGCTGATACGGGCCCCGAAACTACGGTTGAGATTACAAATATCACGAACGATCTTAACAGGACGATCAGGATTTTTAATCGCATCTTTCGCTTCAGCAAGAACATCTTGTTCAAATTCATTCAGGTCAAACGGTTCATTACTCGCTGCTTGACAGGTATTAACACCCTCTTCTCGGTGCAATACGGAACTGAAATCGAATTTTTTTGCAAATTCGGTGTCGATTACTTTGAGCAGATCGCTTCGTCCGATCATCTCTTCCATTGTTTTATAGCCCAATTGTGCCATGATCTTACGGACATCTTCCGCCAAATAAGTGAAATAGTTGATAAGCTGTTCAACGGTACCGTTAAAGAATTCACCGCGCAATTTTTCGTTTTGCGTTGCGATCCCGACGGAACATTTGTTGACATGACAGATACGGAGCATTTTACATCCGATAATCGTCAACGCACCCGTACCGAATGCATAGCTTTCAGCTCCCAATAATGCCGCTTTAACAATGTCTTGACCTGTTTTGAGTCCGCCGTCGGTTTGGACATGAACCAAGCCGCGAAGGTTGTTCACTTTCAGTGCATTATGCGCTTCAGAAAGTCCGAGTTCCCACGGATTTCCCGCAAATTTGATCGACGTCAACGGTGCGGCACCCGTACCGCCGTCACCGCCGGAAATGATGATTTTATCAGCATACGCTTTAGCGACACCCGCCGCAATCGTACCGACACCGGCAGAAGAAACGAGTTTAACCGCTACTTTCGCATTCGGATTGACCTGTTTCATATCGAAAATCAACTGCGCCAAATCTTCGATCGAATAGATATCATGGTGCGGCGGAGGCGAAATCAATGTCACACCCGGCATCGTATAACGTAATCGTGCGATAAGACCGCTGACTTTATGCCCCGGAAGCTGTCCGCCCTCACCCGGTTTTGCCCCTTGGGCTACTTTGATCTGAATCTCTTCAGCCGAACGCAAGTAGGCCGGAGTAACCCCGAAACGTCCTGAAGCGACTTGTTTGATTTTAGAGTTCTTAAGTGTACCGAAACGGGCCGAATCTTCACCGCCCTCACCCGAGTTACTTTGTGCCCCGATCGTATTCATAGCCACTGCCAAACATTCATGCGCTTCAGGCGAAATAGAGCCCAATGACATTGCAGCCGACGCGAATCGTTTGAAAATCGCCTCTTTCGGTTCCACTTCAGAGATATCGATACTTGGACGATCTGATTTAAATTCAAAGAAATCGCGGATAAATTTTTGACCGCGGCCGTTGACCAATGCACTCAATTTATCGAAATCTTCCCGTTTTCCGGTTTTGGAAACGCGGTGAATCGCATGGATTACATCCGGATTAAAATCGTGATGCTCTTGTCCGTTATAGAATTTATAGTACCCTCCGATTTTAAGTGGGAAAATACGGTTAAATCCGCCAACTTCAAATGCTTCTTTATGGTTGCGTTCCAAACGTGCATCGATATCGTCATACGTCAGTCCCGGAATCATCGCATGAGATTCTCCGAAACACTCGTGCACGATCTCTTTGCTCAAACCGATCACATCGAATAATCCTGAATTACGGTACGACGCGATGGTTGCAATCCCCATTTTTGACATGATTTTCAAAAGTCCGGCATTGAGTGCATGATGAACCGATTTGAAAGCTTCCGAACAACTAACATCGTTGACGCTTCTTTCTGCATGTGCAGCTACCGTAGCGAACAATAGGCTCGGGTATACGGCACTCGCACCGTATGCAATCAAGGTTGCGGCTCCATGAGAGTCGATAACTTCGCTTGTAGAAGCGACAATCGATGCCAAATGACGGATACGCGCATCCAGCAATGCACGACTGATTCGTCCGACGGCCATTGCCATCGGTATCGCTTTATGCTCTTTATCAAATCCGCTGTCATCAAGGATGACGATTCGTACACCCTCTTCACGGACCGCAGTGATTACTTTTTCTACCAATGCTTCAAGTGCCGCTTTCAACGAACCTTTGTAGGCAGTCGAGAATTCCTGGTTCGAATAAAAAGATTGGTATCGCGGTGATTTTTTATCTCCGAAGGATTTTAGTACTTCGAGTTTTTCACGGATAATGATCGGAGAAATCGCTTTGAGACGATTCGCATGCGACGGAATTTCATCCAAAATATTGTGGGTTTCACCGAATCCCGTATTCAAACTCATAACCACTTTTTCTCGGATCGGATCGATCGGAGGATTGGTTACTTGAGCGAAACGCTGTTTGAAATAATCACTGAAATTTCGCTGTACAGTGCTGAAGGCGGCCAAAGGGGTGTCATCCCCCATCGATCCGACTGCTTCTTTACCGTCGCGCATCATCGGCTCAATCACCTGCTCAACAACTTCTTGTGTGATGTTGAAATAGCGTTGGCGTTCTACCAAATTTGTAGGTTCATAATCACAGCGTGTAATGTATTGTTCATCCACATGTTCTTGGAGATAGATCATATGATCATTCAGCCATTTCATATACGGGTTTGAGGATTTTAGATATTGGTTAATATCTTCGTCTTTGAGCACTTTCCCGAATTTGAGGTCCAAACCGATCATTTGCCCGGACTGCAAACGTCCGCGCTCTTTGATCTGATCTTCCGGAATATCGATAACGCCGTATTCACTCGCGATAAGAAGTGTGTCATCGTTGGTGATAATGTATTTTGACGGGCGCAGACCGTTGCGGTCAAGCACACATCCGATATAACGTCCGTCGGTCAATGAAAATGCCGCCGGACCGTCCCATGCTTCAAAAACAGTCGAATGGTATTCGTAAAATGCACGAAGCTGAGGATCCATATGCGGAGCATTTTGCCATGGTGCCGGAATAACCGCACGTGCCGCTTTAAAGAAATCCATACCGTTAATAATCAAAAACTCGAAAAAGTTATCGGCACTTGCACTGTCCGATCCGCCCGGTTGGAGAATAGGAAGAAGGCGTGCGATCTCCTCATCCGTGAACACTTCGCTTTTGATCGATTCGGATTTTACCGCGACGTTAAAGCGGTTGGCTTCGACCGAGTTGATTTCACCGTTGTGGGCAACCGCACGGAACGGTTGTGCCAATCTCCATTTCGGAAGTGTATTGGTCGAAAAACGTTGGTGGAAAAGGGCAAAAGAGATTTTAAAATTTTCATTTTGCAAATCGGTATAAAATTCTTTAATATGGGTGGGCATAATAAGCCCTTTGTATGAAACGACCCGTGCCGACATCGATGCGATATAAAAATCACTGTCGCTGACTAATGCGTGTTCAATCTCTTTACGGCTCAAATACAATAGTGCATCAAAACGTTTTGTGGCCATAAGCGAATTAGGGGTAATAAAAATATGATGAATTTCCGGTAATGTCGCAAGCGCCTGCTCACCGAGGGCATTGGTGTCAACCGGGACCAAACGATCCAAAACGACTTTCAGATCATTGTCCGTACAAATCTTTTCAAAATGTTCCAATGCAGATGCATTGCGCGTAAAAACAACAGCGACGGCATACATTTCAGGAAGTTCAACTCCCGCATCCGAAGCGGTTGAACGCATAAATTCGTGAGGAAGAGACAAAAGCAATCCGCTCCCGTCTCCCGTTTTTCCATCAGCAGCTACTGCTCCGCGGTGCATCATTCTCTCTAACGCCGTAATCGCGTTTTCTAAATTTTCATGCGAAGGACGGTTTTTGATATTTGCAATCAATCCAAATCCGCAGTTATCTTTAAATGATCGTAATAGGTCTTGGTATTCCACTCTAATCGTCACCTTTCACCAGAAAATTCGGCAAATTGTTATTTTTTAATCTCTTTTTAAACATAAGTAGTTTAAAGGGGAGATGAAATTTTCTTATTTTATCGATAACAAGGTTAAAAAAGGTTAAAATAATGGATAATTTTTGAACATCTAAGAAAAAACGTGTAGAGTAGAACCAAAAGCATGCAGGGATTCATTATCAAACTTACTCGTGCACGCGAAGAAGATATGATTGTTACTATCATAGCGGAGGAAAGCTTACAGACCCTTTATCGCTTCTACGGTGCACGGCACAGCCCCATCAATATGGGATTCAAAATCGACTTCGAAGTAGAGCACTCTTTGAAATCGTCCATCGGTCGCTTACGGGATGTAATCCATTTGGGATTTCCGTGGATGGGTCAATATGAACGGATTCGTTTATGGCAGCAGTTCATTTCCCTCTTCTATCCCCATCTAAAAGATTCCGAGGCCATTGGGGATTTCTATTTTGCCCTGCTAAACGATGCATCGATCCGCTGGAAAGATCAAAATCCCAAACGGGTTGCCATCGAGTCTTATGTTCGCTTGTTGGAATATGAGGGGCGCTTGCATAAAGAGTTGAACTGCTTTTTTTGTGATCTGCCTATCGAAGACGATATCTCGTTAATACGTGCTTTTTTACCGGCTCATAAAAATTGTTCCCATACACTTTCCATTAATCCTAAGGGGTTAGAATGGCTCTATACTCATGCTTCAACCCTTTTCCTGAGTGATCAGGAGATTGACCGGCTATGGTACATTGTCAACGAAGGGTTATAGGACCATATTTTGCTTATAGTTTTTAATCAATAAATACATTTAGAACGGAAGAATTATGCGCATCCATAAAATCAGAGAAGCTGCGTTGTCAAAATACACACCGGCACCCAAAACGTCTTTGTTTAAATACACTCATAAAAAAATCAAACCTTCGACTCTCGAAGAGTTCTACAATGAAGTGCATGCAAAACATATTCAGCATCAAGAACAGCTTTTCCCAAACAAAAATGCTCAGGAAATCGAATCCATTATGATGCAAAACCGTCGCCTGATCGAAGCACAACGTCATTCTAAAAGATAAAGGAGACCCATGTCCACTCCCCAACCTGTTGCCAAATCCGTTGATGAATTTTTAACCCTTTTACCCTCTATGGCAAATCGCCACGGACTCATTACAGGAGCCACCGGAACAGGGAAAACCATTACCTTGCAAAAACTGATCGAAAATTTTTCATCGATCGGTGTACCCTGTGTTGTGAGTGATATCAAAGGCGATCTCAGCGGTATCGCCGATGTCGGCGGAAATAATGCAAAAGTAGCCGAGCGGTTCAGCGCTATGGGGCTTGAAGCAAAATATGACAAATGTCCGGTTACCTTCTGGGACGTATGGGGTGAAAATGGTCATCCGATACGGGCAACAATCAGTGATATGGGACCCTTATTACTCTCACGCCTACTCGGGCTCAACGAAACCCAAAGCGGTGTCTTGAACCTCGCTTTTAAAGTAGCGGACGACGAGGGGCTCGCATTGTTGGACCTCAAAGACTTACGTGCCATGATCCAAAATATCGGTGAACGTGCAAAAGAACTCAGTCTTAGCTACGGCAATGTTTCAAGTGCCTCTATCGGTGCGATCCAGCGCGCGCTCCTCACTCTCGAATCCCAAGGTGGTGAAAAACTCTTCGGCGAACCGATGCTTAATATCCATGATCTGATTCAGAGTATCGACGGCAAAGGGGTTGTGAATCTTCTCGATGCAACCAAACTGATGAATACTCCGAAACTCTATGCATCGCTTTTGTTGTGGATGCTTTCAGAGCTTTTTGAGGCGCTCCCCGAAGCCGGAGACACGAAGGTTCCAAAACTTCTTTTCTTTTTCGATGAGGCCCATTTGCTCTTCACCGACGCTCCCGATGTTTTGATTGAAAAAATCGAACAAGTCGTCCGTCTCATCCGTTCCAAAGGAGTAGGGATCTATTTCATCACCCAACATCCGAACGATATCCCTGAAAAAGTGGCAGCTCAGCTGGGAAATCGGATTGCCCATGCCCTCCGCGCCTTCACCCCGAAAGATCAACAGGCCGTTCGTGCAGCCGCTGAAACAATGCGTGATAATGAGTCCTTGGATGAGAAAACGGCATTGATGGAGCTGGGAGTCGGTGAGGCATTGGTTTCACTGCTGGATGAAAAAGGGACCCCATCTGTTACACAGCGCGCCCTTATCATACCGCCGTTTTCACACATCGGGCCGATAACTCCCGAACTTCGCCGTACTCTCATGAAAACATCAATCGTCGGAGACACCTACGATCAGACTATCGATTCCGAATCGGCGTACGAACGCCTCACACAGCGTCTGCAGGAACAATCGGCACAAAAAGCTGAAGATGAGAAAATCAAAGCACAGGAAAAAGAAGAGAGACAAACAAGCAGGGGTAGAGAAAGTGCGGCAGAGGCCTTGTCCAAATCGGCAGCCCGAGCGATAGGTTCTCAACTCGGTCGTGCGATTATTCGGGGCGTCCTAGGGAGTATTTTCAAAAAATAAGGGTATTTAAATTTCGTAAAAATGGGGTTGATACGATTGATCCAGTTCGGAAAGTTTCATTCCGAACAGTGCCCGCATTTTGTTCTCCATATCACTCCAAAAATATTCTAAAATCAGGCTTGAACCGACGTTCCCCTCTATCTTGTAAAACGGCCCCTCCAGCGCTTCAATGATCTCAATAACCTCAATCTCATGCGCGTTGCGCGAAAGCTTATAACCGCCTGCAGCGCCTCGAATACTGCTGATAAGATGATTCCGTCGTAAAATCGATAAAAGCTGTTCGAGATACCCGTGCGAAATCTGAGTCATTGCCGATATCTCCCGCACCTGCATGGCTCTGCCATGGGGTGCGTGGGAAAGCACATGCATGGCTGCAAGCCCGTAAATCGCTTTGGAGGAGAGTGCCGCCATTATTCAAACCACTTCGGGTAGATTTTTTTAGTGATGTAATAAATTTGACATGCGACACAATATCCGAAGAAAAGTTCCAATGCGGCACATGAAAGAAATATTCCCGAAATAATCGCGACTGCAACGTCAGCATGCAGCAATGAAGTAATCACAAGCGCGATCGTAAAACCTACCCCGAATTGTGCCGCCAAACGTTTTGCCCCCGCATCTTCCATCTTCACCGGAAGCGATAGCTTATGCTGTATCATCAAGGATAGATTTTGAAAAGGACTATACGATTTATATCCATATAACCGAAGTATAAAATCGCCAATCAAGAAAATCAAAACCATGATACTGTGGGTTAATAAGAATGCAACGATAGAACCTGCTACGAATAATGTATTGATTCGGGTAACAGTCGCATCAACTTGTCGAAAGATCAAAGGACATTGCTGAGCCATGATGTTCTCCTATATTTTTCACAATCTTAATATAGTTTATTCTTATTGTCAAGTATTCATACTATATTACTAAGGTATAATTTTTTGAAATAAAAAAAAAGGGAGCGGACTCCCCTTAAAGATTAACGTCTAGGATGTATCAATTCACGCACTTTTTTCTCGACATTCGCCAGGGAATCAAACGGCTTTAAGAGATAATGATCTGCTCCGATCTTATGGCTTTGCAGTACTTTATCCAGCGTAGAATACGCCGTCATCATGATAACGACGCATTCGGGATCTTTTGCTTTCATCTCTTCCAAAACGCTTAATCCGTCTTTCTGAGGCATCATAATATCCAGTAACACACCGTCGTATTCACCTGATCGAAAACGGCTTAGCGCCGTTATCGGGTTATCAATATAGGTAACTTTGATGTCACCCGAACGTCCAAGCGCTTTTTCCAACATTGAACCGATAGAAACTTCATCGTCTACAACCATTAAATGTATCATTTTAATGCTCCAAATAATTGATTTATCGCTTTACCCATCAAATCTTCAGTTTTTTCAGAAACAAGCATATCTAACGCAGCAAAGACTTCCTGACTCGCCTCTTCAATCGTTTTAATACGCTGTTCGATTTGAGTGCGTGAACACAATTTTTTACCGTCACCGCAATCTGCGATAAGTCGGTTAGCTTGCGTATGAACGGTCGCATGCGGAGCTTCAAGTCGTGGATAGGATTTTAACATACCGAATTGTTCTTTCCCAATTCCTCCATCATACCATTTGCCTAAACGACAGCTATGATGATCTACCGGTTTAAAGTCACTTTCTTGCCCGAATAAGAAGGCATAGACATTGTTTTTATAGATAACATGGTCAATTTTGGCCAAATTACTGAAAATATAGTTGCTGATATCCATAATTTCATACACGCTACGGGATGCATTACGCTGGAATATTGCCATACGATCAGACATTTGAGAGACTTCATCTTTCGTACTGGAAATGATCCCTGAGAGCTCTTCCGTAGCGGTTTCAATCTCATTGGTATCCTGCTGCATCGATTGGATAACGATTTCGATCTCTTTCGTCGCTTTTTGGGTTCTCTCCGCAAGTTTACGAACCTCATCCGCAACTACGGCGAATCCTCTTCCGTGCTCACCCGCACGTGCCGCTTCAATTGCCGCATTTAACGCCAGCAGGTTCGTTTGATCGGCGATATCTTTGATCAATGCGACGACATTCGAAACCTCATGGGAACGAGACACGAGATTTGATGTCGTTGCGATGGTTCCCTCCATCAATTCCGCCAGTTTGTTCATATCTTCATCGACATGGTTGGCAATTTTCAGCCCTTCATCGGAACCTTCTGACGTTTCTCGAGATTGTTGAACCATCTCTTTGAGTTTTTCTAAAATATCGATAAAAACTTTTTGGGTGGCACTTAACGACGCTTTGATACTCTTTTGGTGCATTTGCAGCAATCCGCCGTCTTCGCTTCCGACAACGGATGCTTTTGTCAGAACAAATCCTCTTGCTCCGTTACTCATATTTTTACGGAAAACCGAAGCTTCACATTCACCGACTACGATTTCATCCGATCCTTTTCGCAATTCTCGTACAACCTGTTCTTTATCGGAGATAGCTTCTGCTTTCGTATTAAAAAAAATGGCCTCATCATTCTCATTTAAAACAATGACGGCCTCTTTGTCGCTGATCGCCGCTATCTCTTTGTAAAGAGCCAGTTCAGCGGCTAGAATATCTCTCTCAACCCGCAGTAAATCGGCTTCCTCTTTATATTTTCTCGCTTCTCCACCAAAAAACATTTAGTTATTCTCCTTATAAACTTTTAATACAATTTCAAACACGGCACCCTGATCATCATTGCTCACATGGATGCTTCCACCATGTTTATCAATGATTGTCTTGGCGATATTGAGCCCGATCCCCATACTTTTCTTTTTTTCTCCGCCGACGGCAAAATCAAATATTCCCTCTATCTTGTCTTCGGGAATTCCCCCCGCATTGTCGGCTATCCTAATTGTGATTTCATCCGATCCGCACGTCAAGAGTACTTCAAGCTGACGCTCATAATAAGGTAATGCCCCTTTTTCAAACTCATCAAGTGCATTATTCAAAATGATGATCCAGACCTGTTCGAGCCGGGTAGATATTCCCATCGTCAAACAACTGTCTGTATTATACTTTGTTTTATGTCCAAACAATTCACCGTTGAGGGTAATAGGAACGATATGTTTCGAACGGTTCAGTACTATTCGTAGCGCATACACCAATGTCATATGGACATTACACGGCTTCATCTCTTCTTTTCCGGTTCCGGCAAACTCAAACATCGATCCGACAATCGACTCGATCCGCTCTATCCCTTCATTGATCGGTTTAAAAAACTCCAGCGCATCTTCCATTTTCTCTTCGCATTCCCATTTTAGCAATTCCAAATTGCCTTTAATATACGTTAGCGGTGTATTGATCTCATGAGTTATCGCTGCGGCCAAACGTCCTACACTCATGAGTTTGGCATCACTGATTTTCTCTTCTTTGAGCCGTTCGGTATCGCTCACATCAATAAAATAGAGAATGTGATAGTGTTCATTTTTTATCAACGGATTCATCATTGAACTCATATGAACCGTATAGTACCTTTTGGTTTTATTGGGATCTATAGAGATAATACGCCCTTTTATATGCCCTTTTTTCATCTCTTTGACAATAACTTCAAGCCCATCTTTGAGGGAGCATTTTTCAAATACTATAGGCTGTAATCCTTCATTCGTTTCCAACATCCATGAGCATAAATCACGACTTGCCAGCAACGTTTCAAAACTCTCATACCCTTTAAGCTCTAAAAATTTTCGATTTACCATTATCGCTTCGTATCGATGGTCAAATATCACAGCTAAAGAGGTATCATAATCGATCAGCTGTTTCATACTGTCTAAAATCGCCCTTTTCATCTCACTGACATCATGCCCTATAAAAATGACTTGTTCGATGTTATTTCGGCTATCAAGCACCGTATAAATTGTAGAATCAACGGTGACCATTTGTTTTTTGGAATCTATAATCTCAACGATCCCGCGATAAATTTCACCGGCTTGTATACGGGCCCGTACCAATGTTCTAAAAAAAATCCAAAATCTGCGTTCAACGAACCGCATCCAATGGCTGCCGATCATGAAATCGCTTTGATATCCCAACAACCGGCACAGAAGATCATTAACCTCGATTATTACCCCTTTTTCATCGATTCGTACTAAAAGAGAAGTTTTTGAGATAGCTCCGAACATCAGATTAATCTGTTTGAACGCTTTTTGAGCTTGTTTTGTTTCAAGAGACTGCCGTATCAGACGCTCTACAACTTTTTGAACCGCACTGGGTAAAAGCGGTTTGAGGAGATATTTATCGACTCCGACATCGATAGCTTTCAAAAATAGATCACTGCCGTGGGCACTCGAGATTACAACGGTTTTAATGGAAGGGTTTTGCTCTTTGCTCTGGCTGATAGTTTCAAAAATTTCCGGATTCATCCGCATCGGATGGAGAATTAAAAGATCAATCCCGTCAAAAAACTCCGGTAAATGACTTTGTATTGTTACATGGGCATCAAAACCGTGCAGCACTTCGGCAAAAGGATCTTGACCTGATAACGTATGATTGCCTATCATCCAATCGGTTACATAAACAATCTGAACAGTTTCTACCATCTTTCTCTATCGCTTTTCTTTATAGTATAACATTTTTTTTCATCTGTATATAATAATCCTAAGATACAATCCCGTTTATTATTTAACCGAGGAAATACACCATGAAAAAACTGCTGCTTGTCCTTTTGGCATGTATCGCACTCAACGCTGAAGATATCTATGAAGGTGATGTCAGCGCTACCGAAGCTCAAGAAATGCAAAAAAAAGGTGAAGCGATCATCGTCGATGTCCGAACGACACTCGAATACATCTACACCGGACACGGCGAAGGGTTTATCAATATCCCGGCGTATGAATGGACTTATGAACCAAAATCGATCGAAGAACGGGTCAAAAGCTCAGAATTTGAACTGAAAACCGATAAAGCGAAAGAGCACAAAGACGTCCAAAAGCTTTACGATGCCAAAGAGGTCTTTAACAAGAACTTTATTGCCGATGTCATGAAGGCGATGAAACTGCGTAATGTCAATGCCGTCATTCTCGTCTGCCGAAGCGGACCGCGATCAACTGCCGCGGCTAATATCCTCGCCAAAGAGGGGATCAAAGCCTACAATTTGGAAAACGGATTTATGTTCGGATGGAAAGAGGCAAAACTTCCGTACGGAGGCTATTGATTTAGCCTCGTTTGGTCAGTTTGACACCCATCTCTAAATGATGGGTGTAGGGAAACTGATCGAACGCCGCCATTGCAGTCACGCTATGCGTTTTACTGAGCAGTTCCAAATCCCGTAACAAGGTTTCGGGGTTACACGAGATATAAAGCAGATGATCGAACCGTGAGGCAAAGGCACACGGCTCTTCCCCCAATCCTGCACGCGGAGGATCGACGAACAGCGTTTTCAGCCGATAATCCCCGACCTTCAGCCCTTCCAAGCGTCGAAATTCACGTACACCGTCCAGTGCCTGGGTGAACTCTTCCGCGCTGAGGCGGACAAAGTCGATATTTTCAACGCCGTTGAGTTCCATGTTTTGTTTCGCGGCGCTGATCGACGCTTTGGAAATTTCTGTTGCCAATACCCGATCGAATTTTTTCGCGAACGGAATCGTAAAATTGCCCGCACCGCAATAAAGCTCGAGCAGATCACCACCGATACCTTCGAGTTGGGCAAGCGACCACTCGATCATTTGTTCGTTGACTGACGCATTGGGCTGGGTAAAACTGTTTTCGATATGGACATACCGATACGCTTCCCCTGAAATCGTCAACGTTTCGGTGATGTAATCGCGGCTCAACACCTCTTTTTGTTTGCGGCTTCGTCCGATGATATTGACCCCTAAACGCTCCTGCAACACGAGTGCTTTCGTTTTCCATTCCTCATCCAGAGCTCTGTGATAGAGCATGCTGACACACACTTCGCCGTTCGATGCAGAGAGAAAATCAACCCCGAAAAGTTTATATCCCAGTTCCAAATCACTCACTTCGATCAACAGCCGTTCCATCACCGAAGCAATAACGGGCGAAACAATCGAACATTTGTCGATCATCACAGCACCCTGACGATCGAGACGGCTCATGGCATATGAGATGACCCCGTCATTATGATAGATCTTAAACTCGGCACGCGAGCGGTAATACTCTTCAGAAGAACGGGCGATTGCGATCTCACCTTGGTAGAAAGGGGCAAACATCTCGCGTACCAGACTCAGTTTGTGTTCTAACTGCCCTTCATATCCGTTTTCATAGTCGCGGCAACTGCCGCATATTCCGAAATAATTACACTGCAAAAGAGCCCCTATTTAACACTTGCGATCAGATTTCCGATCAGCAGATTCCATCCGTCTACCATAACAAACACCAGTATCTTAAACGGCATCGAGATCATAACCGGAGGGAGCATCATCATCCCCATCGACATCAGAATCGAAGCAACGACCATATCGATGACAAGGAACGGCAAAAAGAGCAAAAACCCGATTTCAAAGGCAGTTTTGAGTTCACTGATGACGAATGCCGGGATGACGATAGTGAGTGGAACTTCTTTAATCGAATGGGGATTTTGCATATGACGAATCCGCAGAAAGAGAGCCAAATCTTTTTCACGGGTATTTCGTACCATAAAATTTTTAAACGGGTCAGTCGTCTTCTCAAATGCTTCATCGTAACTGATTTTGTTTTCACTGTAGGGCTTTATCCCCTCATCATACGCTTTGGTCGCCACCGGTTCCATCACGAACACGGTCAAAATAAGGGCCAACATGACGAGCAGCTGCGTCGGCGGTACCTGTTGAGTTCCCAATGCCTGACGTAAAAAACCGAATACGATAACAAAACGGGTAAACGTCGTCATGACCAAAACCAGACTCGGCGCTAAAAAAAGTACCGTCAGTACCAATAAAACGTTTAGAGAGCTTACAACCTGCTGCGGAGATTCGGGGGCGGCAATATTGAAATTCATCGCAGGAACCTGCGGATCGGCGCCCCAAAGGGCAAAAGGGATCATCAAGAGTAAAAAGACTAAACGACCCAAATCAAACTCCGTACGTACATAAATAGTTTTAAAGAGGCGATAATACCACAATCTAAGGGTGTATTTTGATTAAACGGCCTCTGCTTTATCCGAAGAAAACTCCCGTTGAGCATTTTACATATTTTTATAATATTGCGTATGGAGTGCTTCGAAGCGGTTAAAGTTTTCATTCAGCAAATCACATAAATGCGGATCAAAGGATTTACCTCTCTCCTCTTTAAAATATGCTCTGACTTGATCCAGCGGCCAGGCTTCTTTGTAGACCCGTTTGGTGCTCAGAGCATCAAAAACATCCGCCATCGAGACAATGCGCCCGAAAATATGGATATTTTCCCCTTTTAGCCCTTTCGGATAACCGAGTCCATCCCACCGTTCATGATGTTCAAGCGCAATGATTGCAGCCGCCTGCAGTACCTCACGCTCCGAATGTTTCAAGATATCATATCCTAAGAACGTATGTGTCTTCATAATCGTACGTTCTTCCTCATCCAGCGCTCCCGCTTTCAGCAAAATAGAATCCGGAATGCCGATTTTCCCGATATCGTGCAAAGGGGCCGCAGTGACAAGCAAATCGATTTCATGATCATTCATCCCGCAAAGGCCAGCCAACAAACGGCTGTATTCCACCACGCGCAATGTATGTTGGCGGGTCTCTTTTGAACGGGTCTCCTCCGCTTCACCCATCGCAAAAAGGGTCTCTCTGAGTGTTGTATCGATTTCACTGTTCAGCGAATGAAACGTGGATGTCGTTTGTTCGATCCGGAGATCGCGCTCTTTTAGCTCTTTGCCGAATTGGACGAATTGGTTTGCCACCTCTTTAAATTCTTTGCTTTCAAACGTACCGTGTTCCTTGGTATCGGTTTGAAAAAAGACCGCTTTTGCCAATTGGATCAATGTTAGGAGCGGTTTACGGACAAATTGTTCAATAACATGTGACATATTGAAGGCTATTACAACGGTAAAAAAACCGATCACTCCAAACACAATGAGCAAATACATCCATGCCTTGTTACGGTATTCGGTAACATCCAATTCGATATCGATAGCCCCGAGAACCGTATTTTCTGCTACATGATGACACATCAGACAATTTAAATTCCCTTTTGAAGTGGCAACATAAGGGACGATGGCACGTACCGTAGCTTTTTGATTCCAGTCGGACATCGTCACATAAGGCTTTTTGGAATTCATAATAGCCCTTAACGAATCATCCACCATCTTCTCACCGGCAATGCATTTTCCAAACTGTTCGCATACTTCATCGGATCGGATTATGGTAATCGATTTGACGTGGGGGGCGCTGGCAATTTCGTGTAAAAAATAGGCTCGTTTCGCCATCAAGCCGCTTTTCATATGAGCGGTTAATCCGGCTTTGGCAATCTCTGCGATGGAAAATGCCCTCTCTTGCATACTCGAGAGGACAAGCGAACGGAAATTAAGGCCGATCACCAAAATAATACACAGCATTAAGATCAGTACCAAAGGCAGTAACCTTCCAACCGTAATGCGCGTAATATTTTTATCCATAGATCAGGACCCGGAATTATAGATTTTGTTCCATTGTAGCTAATGTTTTTGAAATATTTCATATAATCTTCAAAAATTATATATCTGCTCATGAAAAATTTTATTAAACCGTAGTAATTAAAATATGATTTTATCTTGATAATCTCACGAATCAACGAAAATCTGATAAAATTGCATCAATTAATCTCAGGAGACCCTATGTTGAACCCTCTCTCAATCGTCATATTAGCCGCCGGAAAAGGGTCCCGGATGAAATCGCCCAAAGCGAAAGTACTTCATGAGATATGCGGTCGCGAGATGCTTTATTACAGTATCAAAGCGGCTCGTGAAATCACCGATGATGTTATCGTTGTCGTCGCTCACCAAAAAGATGCGGTAATCAGCGCCATGCAAAAGTATTTTGAGGGGTTGACGTTCATCACTCAAGATGCTGAGAATTTCCCGGGTACCGGTGGAGCGATGAAGGGTGTCGTGCCAAAATACGACGATGTTCTTGTCCTTAACGGCGATATGCCGCTTATCGAGCGCACATCGATCGAAAAATTCCTCGCCAATCCTGCCGACATCGTCATGTCCGTTATCCCACTCGACGACCCAAGCGGCTACGGACGTGTCGTGATCGAAAACGGCCAAGTTCTTCGGATCGTCGAAGAGAAAGATGCCAGCGACGCGGAAAAAGCGATCAATACCGTCAATGCAGGAGTTTACGCGTTCAAACATCATGTCCTGCAAACCTATATTCCGCGTCTTTCCAATGCCAATGCCCAAGGGGAATACTATCTCACCGATGTCATCGAAATGGCGCGCGCCGACGCGTTGAGCATTGCGCCGCTGTATGTCACGGAAGAGGAGTTCAAAGGGGTCAACTCCAAGAACGACCTTGCCAACGCCGAAATGATCATGATGGATCGTATCCGCCGCTCATGGATGGATACTGGGGTGATTATGCAGCTTCCCCATACGATTTATATCGAAGAAGGGGTTAGATTCGAAGGGGAATGCATCATCGAAAACGGCGTACGTCTCAGCGGAAATACCCTCATTGCCAACTCCCATATCAAGGCTCACAGCATTATCGAAGAGAGTACGGTTAAAAACTCCGACGTCGGACCGCTCGCCCACTTGCGCCCTCTGTGTGTCTTGGAAGACACTCATGTCGGAAACTTCGTCGAAGTAAAAAAATCAACCCTTATCGGAGTTAAAGCCGGACACCTGAGCTATCTCGGTGACGCCACGATCGACTCTGGAACCAATATCGGAGCGGGAACCATTACCTGCAACTATGACGGGATTAAAAAATACCAAACGATCATCGGCAAAAATGTCTTCGTCGGAAGCGATACGCAGCTCGTCGCACCGATAGAAATAGCCGATAATGTGATGATCGCCGCAGGGACTACCGTGACGTCTGGAAAATACGAGAGCGATCTCCTCATCCTCAGCCGAATCTCGATCAAAAAAGTTCCCGGATTTTTCTCGCGCTTCTTCGGTAAAGGGAACGAATGACCATACCTCAGAACCTGCTCGCAGGGAAAAAAATCCTCCTCGGTGTTACAGGCTCTATTGCGGCCTATAAGTCGCTTGAGCTCCTCCGTCTCTACATCAAAGCCGGAGCCGACGTACGGGTCGTCATGTCCCCCGCCGCAAAAAAATTCGTTGCGCCGCTTTCTTACGAAGCACTCAGCCGCAACCGCGTACTCGATGATACCAACGAATCGTGGGCGGATGATTTCAACCATATCAAGATAGCGCAATGGGCCGACATTCTCGTGATTGCACCCGCTTCCGCCAATACGATTGCCAAACTCGCCAACGGGATCGCCGATACGATCCTCACCCAATGCGCCCTCGCCTTTTCAGGTTTGAAACTCCTCGCCCCTTCGGCCAATACCAACATGATCCAAAATCCGATGATCCAGGCTTCGATGAAAATGCTTGCCATCGCAAACTATGAGATCGTTGCGACCCAAACCAAAGAACTTGCATGCCAAGTCGTCGGTGACGGTGCGATGGCGGAGCCTCTCGATATCTTTTGGCACACTGCCCGTACCCTGCTCAAAAATGATTTTTGGTCGGACAGACGTGTCATCGTGACGGGAGGCGGCACGATCGAGCGACTTGACGACGTCCGCTATATCAGCAACTTTTCCAGCGGAAAAATGGCTTCTGCTCTTGCAGCGGCCCTCTTTTTGCGCGGTGCGGATGTCAACCTGATCGCGACCCGTTTTGAAGGCGATTTACCGCAGGAAATCCATACCATCGACGTCGAGAGCTCCGAGGAGATGCATGAATATCTGACCGACTCGATCCGCATCGCCAAAAAAGGGAAACTTTCAAAACCTTCCCTCATCCATGACGAGCCGATTGCCCTGATCCAAAAAGAGCCCTATCTCTTTATGGCGGCTGCGGTGAGCGATTATGTTCCCCTCCACCCTCAATCGGGGAAACTTAAAAAAGAGATGCTCGGTGATACGTGGACGATACCGATGAAACAAAATATTGATCTTCTCGCAACCAGTAACAAGGAAGGGATCAAAACCGTAGCGTTTAAAGCGGAAACCGATCGTTCCGTCGCAACCCAAAATGCCCGTAATCTTCTCGAACGCAAGGGGGTCAATGCCGTATGTCTGAATGTCATCGATGCAAGCAACCCGTTCGGTGGAGATACCAATGTCATTAATTTCATCACCTCTGTTGAGAGTATCACCCTCCCTAAAAACGATAAACTTACCGTTGCTCTTCATATCCTGGAACAGGCCGAGTCGTTATGAGCAATCAGCCCCGCCACGTTGCGATCATCATGGACGGAAACGGCCGCTGGGCTGAAATGAAAGGCAAAACCCGTACCTTCGGACACGAACAAGGTGCGGAAACGGTTCGCGCCATTACCACCTATTGTGCAAAGCATTCTGAAATTGAACGATTGACCCTGTATGCCTTTAGCACCGAAAACTGGAAGCGTCCGAAAATCGAAGTCGAATTTTTGATGAAGCTGCTAGAGCGCTATCTCAAAAGCGAACGCTCCACCTATCTGGAGGGAAATATCCGTTTTGAACCGATCGGCGATCTCTCGATCTTTTCCAAGTCGCTTCGAAATGTGATCGATGACGTCCAAAACGCGACATCCGAGTGCAACGGACTGGTTCAAAATCTCGCCCTCAACTACGGAAGCCGTGATGAGATCGTCCGCGCGGCGAACTCTCTTCGAAACACGGAAATCATCACGGTGGAATCCCTCTCCGCCGCTCTCGACTGTACCCATGACGTCGATCTTCTAATCCGCACCGGGGGAGATCACCGATTATCCAACTTCCTCCTTTGGCAAGCCGCCTATGCGGAGCTTTTCTTCACCAATACGCTGTGGCCTGACTTTGCTCCGAACGAGCTCGAAGCGATTATCAAAAAATTTAAAACCGTCGAAAGACGTTTCGGAGGTTTAGCGTGAGCGAACTTATTTTTGTCTTTATAATCGGTGCGACTATCGGCTCGTTTTTGAATGTCCTTATTCTGCGTACCCCGCGTGACGAGAGTGTCTCATTTCCCGCTTCGCACTGCATGAGCTGCAATACTCCGCTGCGCGCATGGCACAATATACCTATCCTCTCCTGGCTCTTTTTACGGGGCAAATGTGCTTTCTGCGGAGAGAAAATCTCAGTCCAATATCCGTTTATCGAGGCACTCAGCGGTCTTATTTTTCTCTTTGCCGTAATGAAACTCGGGCTCAATATTCAGGGCATCGGCGTTGCCCTGACGTTCGATTTATTACTGGCCCTTTCAGTCATCGATTACCGCTATAAAATGGTCCCAGACAGCATCAACCTCTCTGCGTTGACCGTTGCCGTAATCAGTGCGACTTCACTCGGACAGGTCGGTTACAACTTCTCCAATGCCCTACTGTTTGCCGGAGGATTTACCCTGCTTCGTTTTTATCTCTCCTACTTCCTCAAAAAAGAGGCGATGGGAGAAGCGGACATCATGATCGCGGCAACGATGGGAGCATTGCTCGGAGTCAAACTGGGACTCGTCGCGATTTTTGCGGGCGCAGTGTTGGCACTTCCTGCCCTGCTCTTGACCCAAGGCGAAAGCGAAGATTCCAAACAGCTTCCGTTCATCCCGTTTTTGGCGATGGGCTGCTGGGTAGTACTGATGTTCGACACCTATGTAACAGCATATTTGGCGGGGTTGTATGGATAAATTACGCCGCTATATCCTCTCAAATTTATCGATTCTCTTTTTCTCGATTTTTTTACCCCTTTTTGCAATTGCCTCGGTCATTTTCATGATCAAACTCGCCACGTATACGGCGGTTATTCAACTCAGCATCATGGAGATGGCCAAACTCTATCTCTTCGTATTGCCGGAGCTTCTGTTTTATACCCTTCCGATCGCGTTTGTCGTCGGAGCGGCATTGACCCTCTATCGCCTCTCCAACGATAATGAGATGGTTGTTGTCTTCTCGCTCGGTATCTCTCCGAGCTTTATTGCCCGGGTTTTGTCCGTGCCGGCACTGTTGCTCTCACTCCTTTTGCTCACCGACTTCTTGCTGGTCACGCCGTACATCAAAATCATCTCGGCCAATTTCGTCGATCATAAAAGAGCCGAAGCCAAATTCAACCTCACCGCTTCCGAGTTTGGTCACAGTTTCGGCGACTGGATGCTCTTTATCAACAAAAGCGATCCGCAAACGCACGCTTTCGGCGATGTGGTACTGTTCAATAAAACGATGAAAGACGAGATTCTCATCACCGCCAAAAATGCCGAATTGCTGAACAACAAAGGGGTACTGCAACTGCGTCTGCGTGATGGAGAAAGTTATAGCTACGATGATGAAACTTTCAAAAAAATGGTGTTTAAAATCGCCTATATCAATGACATGATGAGCAGTGAAGATACCATCTATCGTGACCCAATCGACTATTGGACGAACAGCGATCTGCGAGAACGCAAGGACCAACGCCTCATCACCAATACCCTGCTGAGCCTTTTCCCCCTTATCTCGGTCTTTTTGGTTATCGCCCTCGGTGTCGTGCACGCCCGTCACCAGAAACGGTGGATATACCTGTGGCTCTTCCTCTCAATCATCGGGTTCTATGCTGCCGCGATTCTCATCCAGAAATGGCTCGGTTTCCATACAATCTGGGTCGTAACCCTTGCGTGGCTCATCATCACATACAGTTTTTATAAACGTCTGGTAGGAGAACGGTTTTGAATCGTGCCAAAATCACCATGAGCTATAACGGCTCGGCGTTTTTGGGTTCGCAGCAGCAGACCACCACGCATGAAACCGTCATCGGGACGCTTCTGATCGCTCTTCAACGGCTCAAAATCCATACCGCACCCAAAGGATCGGGACGAACCGATCGCGGTGTCCATGCCACCCATCAGGTGATGCACATCGACCTTCCCCACTTTTGGACTGACCTGCCGCGTCTCAAAGACATGCTCAATCTGCAGCTCCCCGCTTCGCTTCGAATCTTGCGCATCGAGTTTGTCGACAGCGAATTTCATGCCCGCTACAGCGCCAAAAGACGGGTCTACCGTTACATCATCAAAGAAGGGATCAGTAATCCGTTCGAAGACAACTTTATCACCTTCGTCCCGAACCTCAACCGCGAGGCCATCACCGATGCGATCACGTGTTTCGAGGGGACCCACAGTTTCGAGTTTTTCAAAAAAAGCGGCAATGACCTGGAACACTTTACCCGTATCATTTACCGTGCCTACGCCTACTCGCACAAAGGATACTTTGTCCTTGTCTTCGAAGGAAACGGCTTTTTACGTTCCCAAATCCGTCTAATGGTCGGATTTTTGCTCCGTATTTCCGCCGGAAAAGCGACGAAAGAGCAGCTTATCGAGCAGTTAAACTGTGTAAAACGCCACTCTACCGATATCGCACCGCATAACGGTTTATACTTAACTCATATCAAATACTGATCTTATTATCTACTTTTCTCTTTAGTGAGAAAAGTAGCAAAAGAACATACCGTGATCCAAGAACGCTTCGCTCCTCTCGGCACTTCTGCCTTCGGAGCGGCTCTAGGTAATGGAACACGGGAATTTTTAAAATAATAATGCCCTCACACCACACCAAGAGCAAGGTCGCGTGCCGAAGGGCACAAGCGTACCGCCAGCGTTCTGGTGTGAGGGCGCTTTTCTTTTGATTCTTTTCTTTTCTAAAAAGAAAAGGATAGAGATCAGACAAGTAAGTTTAGTGTAAAAGACTAAACTTACTTGATAGTTCTTGCATTATTAAAACTATTTCGTTAAAATCACAGTTCAAAATTTTACATTTTAAAGGAATTAGTCACATGGCAAAACATCAGTTCCAGACTGAAGTCTCACAAATCTTACATCTCATGATCCACTCTTTGTACTCCAACAAAGAGATTTTCGTCCGCGAGTTGGTTTCCAACAGCTCCGACGCACTTGATAAACTAAACATGCTCGTCCTTACCGACGAAAATTACAAAGGGGTCAACTTCGCTCCGCGCATCGACATCGTCATCGACAAAGAAGCGAAAACCCTCAGCATCTCCGACACCGGTATCGGGATGAACGAAACCGATCTCGTAGAGAACCTCGGGACCATTGCAAAATCAGGGACAAAAGCGTTCTTGGAAAAACTCTCGGGCGATCAGAAAAAAGATTCCAAACTTATCGGTCAGTTCGGTGTCGGTTTCTACGCGTCGTTCATGGTAGCCGACAAAGTTGAAGTTATCAGCCGCAAAGCGGGTGAAGAGCAAGCCTACAAATGGAGCTCAATGGCGGGATCGGAATACGATCTTGAGCCTGCGGAACGCGACAGCCACGGTACGACGATCATCATGCACCTAAAAGACGACGAAGCGGAATTCCTAGAGGCTCACCGCATCGACAGCATCGTTAAAAAATACAGCAACCACATCCCGTTCCCGATCTTCATGGACAAAGAGGAGTGGGTAGCACCGGCTGAGGGTGAGGAAAAAGGGCATAACGAAATCGTCAACAAACAAATCAACAAAGCCAACGCCCTTTGGACGATCAGCAAAAGCGATATCTCTGATGAAGAGTACAAAGATTTCTATTCGAGCATCGCGCACGACTCTTCCGAGCCGCTTATATGGATGCACAACAAGGCTGAGGGGGCGTTAGAGTACACCACCCTCTTCTACGTACCCTCCAAAGCGCCGATGGATTTGTACCGCGTCGATTACCAAAGCGGTATCAAACTCTACATCAACCGCGTCTTCATCACCGACGATGAAAAAGAGCTTATGCCGACATACCTTCGCTTCCTACGCGGGGTGATCGATTCTGCCGACCTTCCGTTGAATGTCAGCCGCGAAATCCTCCAAAGCAACCGCGTTATGGCGAAGATCAAAAACGCATCGGTTAAAAAAGTATTGGGTGAACTCTCTAAACTCTCAGAAAATGATGCAGAGAAATACGACGCATTCTACAAAGAGTTCGGAAACGTCCTCAAAGAGGGTCTTTACAGCGATTTCGGTAACCGCGAAAAAATCTTGGAGCTTCTCAAACTCAACACATTGAACTCTGCCGAGCCGGTAATGTTCAGCAAGTTTATCGAGGGTGTAGACGCCGAGAAAAAAGAGATCTACTACATCACGGCGAAAATGTCTCTCTCTATGCTCAAAAACTCCCCTGCACTTGAACGTTTCAAAGCAAAAGGGATCGATGTATTGGTGCTCAACGAAGAGATCGACACGATCGTATTCCCGATGGTAACCGAGTACAACGAGTATAAATTCGTCAACGTTAGCGATGCGAAACTCGAAGAATCCGAAGAGGAGAAAAAAGAGCACGAAGAGAAAGCCAAAGGGATGGAATCATTCGTTGGTCAGCTCCAAAATGCTCTGGGTGAGAGCGTATCGAAAGTCGAAACGACCTTCGATCTCACCGAGTCTGCCGTATGTTTGAAAATCGACAAAGAAGACCAAGGGTACATGATGGCGCAGATGATGAAACAGTTCGGAAACATGGGCGGGGATTTCCCGGCTCCGAAACCGATCCTGCAAATCAACCCGAACCATGAGTTGATCAAAAAACTCAGTGACTCAGCGGATATGAACCTCATCGACGATGCGGCGCATGTGTTGCTTGATCAGGCGAAACTTTATGAGGGTGAGACGCTTGCCGATACCGCAGGGTTTATCGCACGTCTTAACCGCATTATGGCGAAAGCGCTGTAATCTTCTTTCCTTATTCCCGCATTAGCGGGAGAATCCCATTCTTCACAATCAATTTGATTAATAAGTTGATATAATAGCTATTAAATTAAAAAAAATTATCACTTAATATAAATTAACCTGCTAATTAAATACTATCCATAATCGGAATATGACTTTTGCTTTGTCTCATTAAAGGTATGCTATGAAAAATCTAAAAATAATCGTATTTTTATTATTAGGGATATTTTCCCTCTTATATATCTATCTTTTTAGGGATACTATTCCTCAAAATAATGTAAATTTTCTTGATAATGTTATAACAACATTCGTCTCGACATTACTATCAATCATTGTTGGTATATTTTTATATGAATACCAGCAAAAAGAAAATAAAAAATCAGAAAAAAATAGGTTTATAGCAATAATTACAGCTGAATCATGTGATATTCTGTCTATTCTTACAAATGGTGGTGATATGGCTATAACATTACCCAGTGGAGAAACAATGAATGTATTAATTACAATATTATCTCCTCTTGCACATGAAGAAGCAGCAAAAAGTGGGGAATTCAGTCCAGTACTTACAGAAAATTTATTCCATATTTCAAGAAAGATCCGTATGTATAATATGAAAGTAGAACATCTTTTAGGCCTAATACGCACTAGTTCATCTCAAGCATTTTTAAAGCATGCAATAGAAAATGTTAATGAAACTAAAAATGCTATTATTGATGACTGTAATTTTTTGAGTGAACAATTAAAATAAATATAACCAAGAAATGAAAATCACCCCTGTTACCGAAACCAATTCCCATGTCTATCACAACCTCGTGCAATACTACGAAGCTGAGTTCTCATCTATCATGGGAAAGAAACCGAATTCTTCGGGTTTATTCGAACTCGATACCCATCTAGGTGACGATACGCTAGGCTTTTTGCTCATTATCGACAATACCCCTGCCGGAATCGCTGCGATCCGTTGCAAAGAGGCAGGGGCTTACGAGGTATGCGAGTTTTATGTAGTTCCCTACTTTCGGAAAAACGGTATCGGTATGCAGTTTGCCCACACTATTTGGAAAAACCATCCCGGAGATTGGGAGATCAAACAGATTCAGGGAGCCGAATACGCCACCGCGTTTTGGCGCAAAACGATAAAACACTTTAATGATACTGCTTACACAGAAGAGTCCTACAATGATCCCTATTGGGGAATCGTCACGAGACAGAAATTTGCCGTAAAGTAAAATACGACAACCTTCCATATCATAGAATTACAATTACTTTGTCGGAATCGACAACGCACTTAGCGCTTCATTTACCACAAAAATCTTCCCTCGTATGTTGCTATATCCGAATGACTCCAAACGCGCAGTATGTTTTTTCAAATACCGCTGGGCATCCTCTTCGTTGTCAAACAGATAAATCCCCCCTGCTTCCTTGGTCGCTTCATTTTCCGTCCAAAGTTTGGAAATCAGCCCTTTTTCATTCGCAATGTCTTTCGCCAGATCACCCATTGCCGCACTCAGTTCGTCGCCGAACGGTCCGTTGTGGGGAAAATCGACTTGTAGAAGGTATCTCATGTTATACTCCTTGGATTATTTATCGAATCATAATCCAATCGTAAAAATTTGTCAACTAGGTTTACAATGTCAATCTGCTTTTTATCGTTAGAGACCAGTAAAATATTTAATCAGCTCATTTTGGATGAGCTCTCACACCAAGGCTTCGACGGGCTTAGCAATGCCCTGATCGTCCTGTTTCCTTACATCGATGAATACAAAGGGATCTCCGCCAGCGCCCTTGCGTCCAAGATAGGCTATACCCGGCAGGCGATGCACAAAAACCTCCTAAAACTCGAGACACTTGGATACATCCTGTTCGAAACAGGAGAGAACAAAAAAGAGAAAGCCGTCGTATTGACCCAGAAAGGGTTGGAGCTGATGAAAAGCGCGACGGTATTCATCGAAAATACGCAGCATGAACTCTCCGAACTGTTAGGCGAAAAAGGGTTGCAGGAATATATGGAGTACCAATCCAAAGTCGTATCCCACCTGCATAGCAAAAAGGGGATGTAATACGTATGACTAGAAACAGGACAGAAATCTAATGCATAAAACAATGATAAAGAGCGTCGGCATCTGGCTGCTTATCATCATTGCGGCGATCATCAACGGCGCGATAAGGGAAAAACTCCTAACACCGTTTATCGGAGCAGATCTTTCTATCCCTATCAGCGGGATTACTTTGTCTGTCTTGGTATTTGTCATTACCTATTTCGCACTACCGTTTTTTGGCCATATCAAATCCAGAACCTATATCTTTATCGGACTCTTTTGGATTATCCTGAGACTGGCTTTTGAATACCTGTTTGGCCATTATGTGATGGGGAAATCATGGTATGAGATCAATCACGTGTTTGATATACGTAACGGCAATCTGTTTACGCTCGCATTAGTCGTTACGGCGCTGTCTCCATGGACAGCGGCAAAGTTAAAAGGATAATGTTTCATTCCTATGCCATGCACTCCCAAGCTGGAGCTTGGGAGCCAGTAAATGCGTAAAATGAAATCAGTGTCGTTTAGAAATCCCGTTCTAAAAAATCCGAATCATTCAAAACATGAGAATTTGCACTGTTGGGCATAGAGTGTTTCGGGACGGAACCGAATCCCTCCAGTTTGCCGCACGAAGGGCATTTTCCCCCATCAAGTTCCGCTATCATCTCCACATCGATTACAAAATCACATGCCTGACAAAAAAAATCCATACTGTACCCCTTTTGGTGTTCTAGAGTACGAAATGCATTCTCTATTCTAATAGACAAGGCCTACACAAACGTAATATTATGTGCCTTGATCCGCTTTAGGTCTTCCTCATCCAGTCCATCGATACCGTAGACAAAACAGCACGGTTTCTCTTTGATCTGTTTGTGTATCTCGTTGAAAGATTCTCTGTTTTCTACGATGTAGACGTTCTCGGCATACAACGCCTTCAGCGGCAGACCGATGCACCCGTGTGCGAGGGTGATGGTGAGCAGTTCCATCATCTCGTTGTTGATTGTGATCCCTCCGTTGCCTTTGAGCAGTATCACTTTGGGGGGAGTGCTGTTGTGTGCCATAGAGAACCTTTTTTCATCGGATATTCATTTTGTATTCCAGTCTGTTTTTGCTCTCTAGCACATATTTTGCATTAGGATAAAAAACCCTTTTATCCCATCACAGGAGAAAGAGCATGCAAGACATCGAAGACGAAGAATGGATCATTTGGAACGGTTCGATAGGTATCCGCGATTTTGTGACGATAGGCCGCATCGACACGGATGAGAGCGTCGCATGGCTGGAAGCCCCCTATGACATGGTAGGGCCGTTTTCACTGGATGAGCTTACGACGAACGGCCTCATCCATTTCGCCGCATGCGTCGTTATGTCCAAACAACGATGGCAAGACGATCGGGAAGAGCTGCGTCAAATCTCCATGGAGAGACGGCGTCAAGCCCAGCAAGAGATGTTTGATAAACTCGAAAGAAATAACCGCCGCAAGATCAATGCGATGCAATCCGCCCAAAGAGAGTATCGTACGCTGTTAGAGCTACCGGAGGGAGGCACTCTGGAGATGTCTCAAATCAAAACCGCCTACCGCAGAGCCGCCAAAAAAGCGCATCCGGACGCCGGGGGTTCGCAGGAACTGTTTATCCGTATCAAAGAGGCATGCGACGCACTGCTGGAGTTGGTATAGCTAATTGTTAATCGGTAGAGACTTTAAAAAGAGACTGTCTGTACCATGGTTGCAAGACTCCCCATATAAAAAAACTGCCCCAATCCCAGTGTAAAAAGCATACACCCATAGAGGGAGTGTGCGATAAACAGCAGAGCGAGAGAGTGTGTTTTTGCATAAAGATTCGCGAAGAGAAAACCTCCTCCGAGTGTAAGGATTACGGCGATCCAATTGTGAAAAATAATATGCATATAGCCAAATACAAATGCATTAACAAGGATCATAGCCTGCTGATTGGGAAAGAGCACATGATAGCGGTGAAAGAAAAAAGCCCGATAGACGATTTCCTGCGGATAGACTGAAAAAAGCGGATAAAAAAAGAGAATCGCTATCCAAAGCAGCGTCTTTTCACGCATGAGCAAAAAAAGCCATTCGGGCTTTAAAAAATAGAGCAATAGGCACAAAATCAGAGAAATAACTAAAAACTGTATCAGTAAGGGCTGAAAAAAAGATCCTATAGACTCTTTACGCCAAAAATTTTGACGGTCAAATGAAGTATCTTTCGCAAGGATACGCAGACAAATCAGGGTGATTATCCATAAAAACACCAAAACAGCCTTTGGGGTGAAAAGGAATAAAAGCAGCGGTACAACTATAAAAATAAGTGTAAATTCAAAATACAGCTTTACCATCCGTTTAACCTTTATTTGATGAAATCAAATTGTTTACAAGAACCGCACATATAACTCAAAATATCATATCGATATTTCCTAAAATTCTTCACCGATTCGCGACGAGACATCTGATTCAGGGTTTAGCCGCGAATAACCCTATAATAAAATCAAAAAGGTCTCAGTATAGAAAAGATTCACAGGAACAAAAAAATGGGGCTGTATCACTCTTTATAGAACAAATTCTTTTTTCCCACTTCTAGTTGTAATAATTAACAATTTATGTTATTCCAAATGTTATAATTATTTAAATTTATCCAAAAAGGAATCCCAATGAAACGTATGCTACTTATCGCTGCCGCATTAGTGCTCTGCACAGGTTGCTCGGCTACATGGAAAGGGATGAAAGAAGATACCTCCAGTGCAGCAACTTGGACTAAAGGTGAAGTAAACGAAGGGGTAAAAGCTGTCAAAGCGAAAACGGAATAATATAAAAGGAAAAGACAAAAAAATGAGACAGGCTACTTTTCTCTTCTTCCTGCTTTTTTGTTCCGGCAATAAGTAGCAAAAACCTCATGTCTTGCAAAAATCATTCAAAATCGTTTCGAGAATATTCTGCTAAAATGGATGCTAATCAATAGTTTAATGATCTCGTGTATCAGGACAACCAGAAATGACACTATTACGCTCACTTTCATTACTCCGGACTGACACAGTACTCAGGCTCAGAAAGGTGGTAGCTTGCTGTCTGCTCGCCGGATGTGCAACCCTCCCTGACGCATCACTTGAATTGCAGACGCAACACACGCAGGTGGTGGCATTCGAGGGGACGCGCGGTCCCGTCTCCGAGGGGAGAAACACTGCCATCATGGAAGGGCTCGAACGCAAATCCGGCGACATCGACATTCTGAACAAACACCTGGCCATGGAGCAGGCGATCAATACCGACAGCCCTTTGGTGCTAGGCAACAAGCTGGTCTTGTTGCAGGACGGACCGCAAACCTACCAAGCTATGTTCGCTGCCATACGCGCGGCCAAAAACCACATTCATTTGGAAACCTATACCTTCGGAGATGACGAGGTCGGCCAACAGTTCGCCGATCTACTGCTTAAAAAACAGGCTGAGGGCGTCCAGGTCAATCTGATCTATGATAGCTTCGGCTGCCTGAATACCCCTAAGGAATTCTTCGATAGGCTAAGTGCAGGCGGCATTCAGATCCTCGAATTCAATCCGGTCAATCCGTTGGAAGGGAAAAAAAAGGAGTGGCTCCTGAATAATCGCGATCACCGCAAATTGCTGGTGGTCGACGGCCGCATCGCCTTCGTCGGTGGCGTCAATATCAGCGAATCCTATTCCAGTGGCCCATCCATCCACTCCTCCGATAAAGAAGGGGCGAAACTCACAGGCTGGCGAGACACCCACCTGCAGATCGAAGGGCCCGTAGTAGCGGAGTTTCAGAAGCTCTTCCTGGACACCTGGAGCAAACAAAAGGGGCCTCGGCTGGATAATCAAATTAATTTCCCGAAACTCGAGCGACAGGGAAACGACATCGTGCGCGCCATCGGAAGCGCTTCCGCCGATCCCTATAGCCTGATCTATCTAACCCTTCTCTCGGCGATCGACAATGCGCAGTTACAGGTATCTTTGACCAACGCCTATTTCGTTCCCGATCCTCAACTGCTCCAAGCTCTGGGCGATGCAGCGCAGCGCGGCGTCGATGTGAAGCTGATTTTGCCGGGGAATACCGATTCTTGGGTGGTGTTTCACGCGGGGCGCTCGTATTATTCACAGTTGCTGCGTAAGGGGGTAAAGATCTACGAGCGGCGCGGCGCAGTGATGCATTCCAAAACTGCCACCATCGACGGCGTCTGGTCGACCATCGGATCGACCAATCTGGATTGGCGCAGCTTCCTGCACAACGACGAAATTAATGCAGTGATACTGGGGCGTGACTTTTCCCGGCAAATGGATGCCATGTTTGCCAAAGATCTGGCCGAGTCCGATCCCATCGATCTTGAACAATGGGAGAATCGTTCGCTGTTATTACGATTGAAAGAGAAGGTCGCGCGAATCGTCAAATACTGGCTATAGTGCCTAATTATAAAGCTTCAGCGTCTGCCCTACACTCACATGAGCTTCTCTTTGTTCCATGGCGATGTTTTCACGCCACGGCATCGGACTCACTTCCGGAGACATCAGCCCTTTTTTCTTATGTTCTCGAATCACGTATCGGTCACTTAGTACGAAATAATCGTTATAGTCCGCAACGTAGGGCATATCCCATACGATACAATCCTCCGTCGGACAGACATCGGCACATTTTGGTACTGCGGCATCGACACACTCGATACATTTTTCAGGCTTGACGTAGGTGTATTCACCATCACTTAACGGTGACTCGTCGGCACTGACGATCGCTGTTGCAGGACACTCTTCTATACACGCATCACAATTTATGCAAGAGTCGGTAATAAGAACAGCCATTGAACGCTCCTAAAATAAAGATTTCCAACTTGTTTATAATATGCATTATATGTTCTTATATATTTTAAGCATAAGACAATATAGTCGTATATTTTTGTTGCTATCAGGACTGATACTAAACTTAAATAATATCGATTCTACTTGTTTTTAAATTATTAAGTATTTGTATTCTTTATAATTATCTGCTACAATGAAAACCCTCAAAAAAACTGGCGGAGGTATAAATAACCATGAAACCTGTATTTAACCGTCACGGACGGACAATTGGATGGCTTCATAACGGTGTCATTTATGACCGTACAAATTGCTGCAGAGCATTTGTCTTTGATGGCAATGTATTCACTTACAATGGCGAACATCTGGGATTCGTTCAGCGAGGAATCTTTTTCGATCAGAGAGGACGGCGGATAGCCTATATGGATGATGCTTCCTACGATCCGATGCTTCCGATCCCGGAAATCACACCGGCTCCGCCACACCCATCAGATGCACGAAGCGCTCCTATACCTTCTGCTCCGCCAAAAGCTCCTCCTGTCTCGAATCATTGGAGTGCTTTAAAATGGGATTGTTTTGTTTAAATATTAAATTTTTTCAGTGTACTTGTCGAACCGCCCAGCTCGATAATTTGTTCATCAAAAAATTTCTCTAAAGTTTGTTTTTCTTCATTATTCAAAATAGCATTCTTATGCATCAAGAGATATTCGTGTTTCGGCATCATCTCATTTTTAACCACTTGCGTTGCACGCTCCAATCGGAGTAATTTCACTTTTGGATCGATATTCGCCCAATTTGAAAAATCAAGTGCTTTTCGGCCTCTTTGGATATGGTCTGACATGATCCATGATACCGGAGCGACATTTTGATACCATGGGTATTTCGTTTCATCGGAATGACAATCGTAACAGGATGTTTTTAGGACATTCATAACATGAGGATCAGCATTTAACGCAACCTTTTCATCCACGGTCGGATTTTTAAAATCCGGTCTAAAAAGCTGTATCACGATTGCGAAACCAACTAAAAAATACACGACTATCTTCATCTTCTCCACCCGTCCATTAAAAGTTATGCGGAATCATACAGGTTAAAAGTAACCAATTAACCCGATACTATGAAATAGTCTGATAAAAAAATACACTCCCTTTTTTAGAGTACAGTGTTGAGCTCGAAACGGACTTCGATACTGACAGGATCGAAGACCACATGCATTCCCAAAAAACGAAAAAAATGTGCAGAACCGTAGGCAATTCCCCAATGTGTGCGATCAAAATCAAAATGGGCTTCGATTATCAACGTATTGGCACTGCTTTGTACAAAGGTAGCAGGAATATTGAGCGTTTTACTGATGCCGCAGAGGCTAAGAGTACCGTGCAAGATATGATTGACCGAACTGGCAGTGGCTGCGGGTGAACGTTTGGCACTGTGGATAGTAAAAGTAGCTTCAGGAAAGGATTGGACGGAGAAGAAGTCATCGGAACGTAAGTGGGCGACCAGCATTTGTGCAAATGAGGCATCGGGTAGATCAAGGTCGGTTATATCGTTCATATCGACGGTAAAGCTGCCATGGATATTCTCTCCGTCAATCTGCAGAAATCCCTCTTTCAAACCGACAGTTCCGTAATGTTTACCGTTGGCATTGCGTCCGGTCCATCCGATAAATGCATTATCCACCCGAGCGCTATAGCTTCCCGATGTATATTCGAGTTGTTCGATGTGTCCGTCTGCGGAACCTTCTCCCATGCAGCCGGCTTCCACAAGCGCGTCAATCCCCCCCTCCACTACAAAAACCTTGCTGTAACCGAGCAGTTCGAGATTTTGGGCGGCGACAAGGGATTCATGCGACGTAGCACTGTTAGCGTATATAACAATGGGAACCGTTTTGTCAGGGATAAGTTCCGGAACTTTCTGTAAAAAAGCAACTTCATAGACACAGGCATTCAGCGCATCTTTGATGTGATAGCAATCATACGCTTCTGGGGTTATAGGATCGAGAATTTTTGCCCCATTTTCGATCAGATTAAGGGCTTCGGCAGGAGTGAGCGTTTTTACGGAATATGATATAGACATACTCTTCCCCTTTCATAAATACACCGGTGATTTGTGCTATTTTCTTGATCGGTAAGTGTGTATTATGAAATGGTCGTGCACAAAAAAGTGTTAAATTGTTCGACTAATTTTTCTTCACGGCTATAGACTTTATAAATAAAAAAGAATGATATATGCATATATATAAATGTAATAGATACATTTCAACTAACACACTAAGAATGGAAACAACCCGCTGATGAACGAATATAGCGATATTGACCTGCTTTGGATCGTTTTAAGCGGCATTTTGATTTTTACCATGCAGCTCGGTTTTGCTATGGTCGAAACCGGCACCGTCCGTTCAAAAAATACGATCAATGTCGCTATGAAAAATCTCATTGATACGATTTTCGGCGTCATCTGTTTCTGGATAATCGGTTTTGGATTGATGTTTGGTCATGATATCGGCGGGATTGTGGGAATAGACAGTTTTTTTATCGACGGCAGCAATCCGGCTGAAAACGGTTTCTTTTTCTTCGAATCCATGTTTGCAGCTACCTCCATAACCATTGTCTCCGGTGCCGTAGCCGAACGGATGAAATTCAACGGATACGTCATCGTCTCTATTATCGTCATTTCAATCATCTATCCGATTTTCGGGCACTGGGCATGGAGCGCTCAGGGATGGCTTAAACAGATGGGATTTATTGACTTTGCCGGTTCTACGGTCGTCCATTCAATGGGTGCATGGATTGGGCTCGCAGGTGCCATCATTCTGGGACCTCGACTAGGAAGATTCCGAAAAGGTAAAATCAGCAATTTTGCCCCCAGCAACCACAACTTTATCGTTTTTGGAGTCTTTATCCTATGGTTTGCATGGTTCGCTTTTAACGCCGGAAGCCTCCTCGCCTTTAACTCCTCGGTAAGTATTATTCTCCTCAATACACTGATTGCAGGCTCCTTCGGCGGTTTCGGCACCTATCTCATCAGTCTTTTTCTAAAAAAAGGGATCGGAGTGGAGCTGTTTAGTTTCGGGATCATTTCGGGACTGGTGGGCATTACGGCCGGATGTGCCGATCTGACAACAACAGAGGCTGCATTTGTCGGGTTTGTTTCGGCTTTTATCATGTATTTTTCCGATCATCTTCTGCTCAAAAAGTTCCGGATAGACGATCCGCTGAGCGTGGTAGGCATTCACGGTTTTTCCGGTATATGGGGGACATTTGCGGTAGGACTATTCGCCCCGCTGCAGGAGGGGATGAGCCGTATGGAGTTAATAGGGGTGCAATCGCTCGGTATCGTAAGCGCTTTCATTTTTTCCTTCGGCAGCGGAATCATCCTCTTTCTGGTTTTGGCTCGTTTCAACAGTCTCCGTGTCTCTCGCCGCAACGAAGTGATCGGTCTGAATGTCGCTGAACATCAGGCCAGACTTCCATGGGTGGAGACCATCGACAGCATTATTCGTATCATGAAAACAGGAAATCTCCAGACCAAAGTCTATGAAGAGCGGGATACGGAGGTCGGCATCGTTGCACGTTTTTTCAACTATCTTCTAGAAACGGTCCATCACAAACAAGTTGAACTCAAAAATAATAACACCCTGCTCCGTTCGTCTGCCCAGCGTGACCCGCTCACCGCTCTGCTCAACCGACGAGGGCTAATGGAGAATATTGAAACCACCTCGCCCTATCTCCAGCAGATTTCCGTTATTATCATCGACATCGATAAATTTAAACCGATTAACGACACATTCGGACATGCCGTGGGAGACAGCGTCCTGAAAGAACTCGCAATCTTGCTCAAAAAGATCATGCGGGACAACGATATAGTCGCACGCTGGGGCGGAGAAGAGTTCATCGTCATCATCCGGACTCTTGATATCGCGCTTGCAGAACATATCGCAGACAAAATCCGTCTCAGTATCGAAACTCATCTTTTCCCTACAATCGAACATATTACCTGCTCTTTCGGGGTCAGTGCTCCGAAAAACGACAGCGTTGATTTCGACACACTCTTTGAACAAGCCGATAAAGCACTCTATCAGGCTAAAGAGCTCGGTCGGAATCGTGTATGTTCATGGTAGGCTATTTACCTATCTCCTTCAGTATGACGTCATCTCTTAAATCAACACTCAGTCGCCGCGGTTTTAGAAAAAACCGGTAGTAAATCAGATAAAAAAACAGCCCGAAATAGGTCAATGCTCCCACCGAAATAAAAAGTATTCCGATATTAAAATGTTTTTTCTCGATCATTAGATGTGTCACAGTACGCTCGATTCGAGTATAGCCGTTTTGGTAAAACATCTCATCGATTCTGTCCATCTTTTCGGTATCCGACAAATCCGAATGATTCATTTTCGAAATATAATCCTGAAATACTCCAAGGTTCTGAAGATAATTGCGACGATCCCAAAAATAGACTACGATTCCCAACGGTAATAAGAACAGCATAATAATTGTGCTCATAACTGACTCCTCGCATACGTTTGATGCATTATAGCATCCGAACAGCAGCATCATAAAAACAGCTTTTATTGTACAAAATAGTTAAATGTAGTTTAAAAATAATAAATATTTTTTCGTTACTACCGATAATAGTTCAAGCAATACGAAAAGGAGTTATTATGTCCATCACAATAACATCTGATTACATGACTACAGCTTATGCATCAAATAGTCTTCAATCTGCATCTACTTCATCTGAAGTTGCAGTGGATACCCAATCTGCTACAGGTTCGATTCATATAGACTCTGTCCGAATTTCAACAGCGGGAAAAGCGGCCGCGGGCGGAGGAGCAACACAAACATCGAGTACTTCCGATACCCAGACAGAGATACAAAAAATCGAGAAAATGATCACAAAAATTCAACAAGAGATAGCTACACTGATGCAAAAAAACGATGAAAGCTCAAAACAGCTCATAGCCACTAAAATGACGCAACTAGCTGCTTATGAAGCTGAATTAATGGTATTGAGTACCCAAAATATCTCTACAGCCAAATAAAGCACAGACCTTTATACTGATTTTTTCGTATACAATATCCCGATAAAAAATATAGATTAGAAACGTCAGAGAGGAATACAAGATGTCACTATTCAATAAACGGCTCTTGTACCGTCTGGGGTTGTATTCAGTAGCAGGAATCATCGCATACTCACTATACACACGGGCGCATGTCCTACCGGAAACAGATGCACAGTATTGCGAAAGAAAGGGAATGGTCAAAATCCATAACCGATTTTATAAATACGATGTTTATGAACACAATGAAATGAAACCTATCGTTGATATGTTGACGCGAGACTGTAGCGGTGACAGCTATTGTGAAATCACCCATATGTATCAATATGTCCTTAATATTCCCTACAAAGAGAGTACAGATGATCGAAATCCATCCGATGTCATCAATCAAAACGGTGGGGATTGTGATGAAAAATCATTTTTATTGGCAACTTTACTTCTGCAAAAGCACTATAAATGTCTATTAATCACAACCAAAGAACATGGGTTCATCGCTGTCCATTTACCGGACGATACAAAGGTGAAAAAACCGGCTTCCTATGTGACATTCAATGGCAAAAAATACTTTTTTGCAGAAACAACTCTTGAACATGGATCTATCGGGGAGTACAACAATATCAATCCGAAAGAGATTGAAGGGGTTTATGACATGGTGGGGAAAAAAGAGATAGAACGAGGGAAAATAGATGTGACAATCAATAATTAAGTGGATTCTTGTTTTTTAGACAAGAGGATGATCTAATTCATCAAGTATTTGATTATCGGGATCTCGGTGAATGACGTTATTGGCTTGTAACAATCGCTCACAAACGGATTCAACGGTTTCACCTTTTTTCAACATTACCATACTCCCTTTGAGCTGATATTGGTGATAGCTGAAGATTAATTTTTCCAAAGCTGTTCGGGCGTTAGCATGGTCTACAAATGTAAAGAGTACGGCTATATAATGACCATTAATTTTTTTTGCAATATCACTTTGTCGTACACTCTCAATAAGATGGGTCTTGTCAACATCGTAATCATCACAGGCGATCAAAGCTAAATTGGCCTCGACGCCATATCGATCAAGTGTATAAAGAGCCATTTTAATATCTTGTCCGAAAACAAATATCAAATCATTTAAACTCAATTCTTTCATCCGACTCCTTATCTATAGTCCATTTTGAAATTCTTAAAAAAAGGTATTTTATCTAAATGTAATTATACGACACCTGCATAAATATCACCTATATTTTCTCCTTCTCTTTTTCATTTTAGCGACAACGCCAAATTTCTTAAAATCAACTTAATAAACACATATCTTCTCGAAGTCTATTGACTTATGTTATTTTAGAGCTGTACCATTGAGCCCTAAGGATTAAACCAAAAGGAGCGACAATGGCAAACCAAGGTTTTCACGAAGATCCAAATTTACTTTCGGACAGTACAAAAGATTATCATCGCATTATAGAGAGCACAATGGAAGAGCTCGAAGCGATAGACTGGTATAACCAGCGTGCCGAAGCAGCAACAGACCCGGCTGCGAAAGCGATCATGGAACATAACCGTGACGAAGAGATAGAACACGCATGCATGGGACTGGAGTGGCTAAGACGCAACTCTCCGGTATGGGATGCAATGATGAAAAAATTTCTATTCACAAGCGGTGATATCGTTGTACAGGAGTCCGCAGTAGCGGATCAAACCACTCAAACCGATTCTCTCCCTGCTATAGCACCTTCAGGGACATTAAAAATCGGAAGCAATAGTTAAGGAGCCGACAATGAAATTTTTAAACCGAGAAACCTCACCTATCGCCCCGGCAGTATGGACACAGATTGACGCTGTATTTACCCCGCTTTTGAGCCAACGCCTCAAACTCCGTTCTCTCGTCGGATTTACCCCCGTCCCTTTTGAAACCGATGCTATTCCAACGGGAAATCTCAAAACACTCTCTACTTCTGACAATCTGACATTATCGGCACGCGAACCGCTCAGAATGGTTGAGATGCGATACGATTTTGAGTTACCTAAATCCATCGTCGAAGCATTTAAACGGGACAAACCCGATTTTGACGATTCAATCTTTAAAAAGGTCTCCAATCAATTCAGTGCCGTAGAAAACTCTCTTATACTGGACGGATTAAAAGAAGCGGAAATCGAAGGAATTTTGAAAAAAATCCCGCGTAAACCTATACATGCCAAAAATACGAAAGGACTGATCGATGCGGTTGCGGCAATGATTGCGGCATTCGGTGCCGAATTCGTAGAAGGTCCCTATAAACTCGTACTCTCAACCGCGACCCTGATCAAAATGGTGGCGGAAAGCGAAGGGGGCGTCAGTGTCAAAGCCCGTCTGGAATCACTCATAGGTGCAAATTTCTTTGTCGTTTGCGAATCGATCGGAGATGACAAAATTCTGGCACTTTCTCAGCGGGGCGGAGATTTTGTCCTCTACAACGGACTGGATGTCAGTATCGGGTACACCGAAGAGAAAGAGGAAAGTTATTCGCTCTTCTTAACCGAGAGCTGCAGTTTCCGCATTATTAATCCGGAAGCGGCAGTTTTAATCACTCTGTGAAAATTTTACTTATCCTTATCGCCGTATGGAGTACCCTTATGTCAGCACCTGAAAAAAGTATTTACGATTTCGAAGTCCTAACCATCCATAAGGAAAAGAGCACGCTAGAACCGTATCGCGGAAAAGTGATGCTCATCGTCAACACTGCCAGTAAATGCGGTTTTACCCCGCAGTTTGCAGGTCTTGAAAAACTGTATCGTACCTACAAAGACATAGGGTTCGTTGTACTGGGTTTCCCTTGCAACCAATTCGCATCCCAAGAGCCTCTCAGCGAACCGGAGATCGAAAATTTTTGCCGGATCGATTATGGGGTAACCTTTCCGATGTTTGCCAAAATCGACGTCAACGGAGACAATACCCATCCCCTCTATCGCTATCTCAAACAACAGGCTCCCGGAATTCTGGGAAGTGAAGCGATCAAATGGAACTTTACCAAATTCCTCGTCGACCGTCATGGAAAAGTTATTACACGCTATGCCCCTGCAACGACCCCTGAAGAAATCGAAGCGGATATAAAAGCACTGTTATAAGATATGTGATTAAGCAAAAATCACTACAATACGCTTATACTATTACCCACAAGGATATCCCATAAAAGCGCCTGCCACCGACCGAAAAACAGCTCCGAAACGAGCATATTCCAAACCATCTCCAAATTTTCAACGTAAAGCTCCTCCTAAAAAAGAGAGTGTAGAAACCACTCAAAAAAATGAGATCAAAGCGATGTTTATGAACTGGTTCAAATCAAGCCGTGCGGTTGCAGGACATATCATGACCAAACAAGACGTCATAAGCGCTATTTTAAAAAAACTCGATTCCAAACAAGACCGCCCTTTTCAAATCGCGATGGATGAGCTAAAAAATGACGGAATCATCGAAATAAAAGAAGACGGCGTGACTCTGGTACTCACCCAAAAGGGAAGTGAACGTATCTAAGAACCATCTGCTCTTGATATCAAAACTTATGCTCTGCTTATTAAATTAATTTTCAAAAATAATCAATAACATTTAAATACGAAGAGGAATAAGATCATCTTTACTAAATTAAAAGGATAAAACTATGAATCTGTCTAAGCTAAGATTGCACCCGTTATGGATGATGTTAGTAGGGATTGCAGCCGTCATCATGTTTTCAGGTTTCTGGAGCGGAAAAACGGTGGAAGAGAAACGTTCAGATCGTTTGAAAACCAGCGAGGAAACCCTTCAATTACTCTACAAACATGCACCGGAAGCCAAAGAGATGGTCGCTAATTCCTATGGATACGCCGCGTTTAGCAATGTCGGTATCAACTTGGTTCTTCTCTCAGCAGAAGGGGGAACCGGAGTGGCTCATGTCAACGGCACGGGTAAAAATATCTACATGAATATGGCCTCCGGCGGTGCCGGATTCGGGCTCGGCATCAAAGATTTTCGGGCAGTATTTCTCTTTAAAGACAAAGAGGTATTTGATCAGTTCGTCAATAAAGGGTGGGAAGCCAACGCTCAAGCCGATGCCGCTGCAAAGCTGGCAGACAAAGGAGATGCATACGGAGCGGCTATAACGGTTGCACCGGGAATTCGTCTCTATAAATTGACCCAAAACGGTCTGGCACTTCAAGCAACGATTCAAGGAACAAAGTATTGGAAAGACGGTGATTTAAATTAAACAGAGTATAAAAAGGGTTTGAAATGAAAAAGATAGTCATATCACTATGTGCACTGGTATCTGTCGTTATGGCAGACGATCCGATAATCTCGGAATTAAGTGCCTTGGATATCATCAAAGAGAGTCAGATACAGATTCTTAAAGTTCATGACGAGGGAAGCGTATATCTTATTAAGGGGCTGCCGACACGTGTCGTTGAAGGGCAAGAGAAAAGACCGTTTGATTTTTTTATCACTAAAGACAAAAAGATTCTGATCACGGGCAATGCTATTCGTACCGACACAAAACAAAGAGTGAGCTTTCCGATGGATAAAAATATTATTGCAGGGAAAGAAGCATTTAGTTACGGGACCGGAAAAGAGGTGTTATATGTCTTTATCGACCCGCAGTGCCCCTACTGTAAGCAATTTGAAAAAATAATGCCGACACTCAAAGAAAAGTATACTTTTAAAATCTATCTCTTCCCGCTGTCATTTCATCCGGAGGCAATACCGATGAGTAAATGGATTCTCAAAGGGAGCGATCAAGAGGATATGGCTGAACGACTTTTAGCCATAGCAAACGGCTCTCAAGAGTATAAAAACGTTGTACTGAGTGCGGATGAAGATAAACGATTGATGGATTTGATCAACATACAGATAGGGTTAGCCAAAGAGATAGAAGTAATGGGGACACCTACTGTTATGGACAGCGACCTCAATAAAATGAACTGGCCGAGTCTGTAAGGATCATGATGTCTAAAAGATGTATATTCTCCGCGTTATCTCTAGTTGCTCTGACTACCTTTAGCTATGCTTCAGAAAATACGACTGCATGGGAACTGTTCGACTGGATGGATGCATCCTTGAAAGGAGAGTGGAAACTCTCCGATGCCGATCATCAAATCGGTACTGAATCATTCAAACATAAAGCGGTGCTCCCTCTCGTCGGAACAGATACCACCGCAATGGCTTTTAAGCTTATCGGAGGCGATGTAACCATCCAAGAAGAGCTCCTTCCAAACACCACCAAGCAAATGGTCACTATGTATCATTGCAAAGACATCGCCTGTACCAATCTCAAAGCGACTCACTATTGCTCAAAACAAAATCAGCCGGAATTTATTGCTAACCTTCATGACAGTACTCCCAATCGATTTATATTCGACTGCGATATGAATACCGAACGGTGTCAATCGGACGAAGATCACGTTCACCAAATCATCCATGAAATCAGTGCAGACGGCAAACATCTCAAAAGTTCGTATTTGGCGTGGAAAGATAAAAAACCGAAAGCGGACAGCTCGATTTACTATTTCGACCGTAAATAGCGCTAAACAACCCTAAACCGGGCATACAGCGCATTATGGTCCGATATCCTTTGGACATCTACGGCACAGCTCTCTGTCAATTGCACTCCCCGATAAAAGATATGATCCAGCCTGTAGTTCATAAACGATTTAATCAAATGGCCCTGTCCAATCTCACTGTTTTTGAGATGCAGACTTCCCGCCACTTTCATCAATAAATGGATGCGCTGACGATTCCAGCTGTTAAAATCTCCCGTTACAATCATCGGTCCCTGATGATGAACTATCTTTTCAAAAATTGCTTCGATTTCTTTATTGTAAACCTTGTTTGCCCTAAAGTTGATCGCATGGAGATTGACCAGCAAAAGCACTTCTCCGTTATGCAGCGGATACGTCGAAAAGATCGCACATTTATGGGTTCGAATCATACTTTCACGATGGGATGAAAGAAGTGAAAACGTCTCCTTGTCCAAGATACGAGAACCGTTTAAAACGCCGTAACTGTGATTGAAAAATTTGATATTTGGGGCAAATGAATAATGAAACGGCTCAAATATGGAGACACTGTTTTGATTCATTTTAACCTCTTGAAGAGCGAGAAGATCAATAGAATAGTGTTCAAGCAGTTCATTGAAATAGAGGTCAAATTTGTATCCGATGTTCCGTTTGTGAACATTCCAGCATAACAGTCCAAATTCAGGCGGCAATGTTTGTTCTTGCTGAGATTCAAAAATATTCCGGATCATACCCTGCGGTTTCAACATGAAAAATTTGCCTTTATAATTGAGGTGAAAAAATTCGCATGAAATTTTCTAAAATCACTCTTTTTTTCGATCCTTTTGTCATTCCCGACAAAGAGTGTGTGATGAGGGTATTGACCCACTCATCCATTTGAACAATAACCGGCTTTGAATAGACAAAACTGACGACTTCGTAGTTTAGAAAAAGACTCCGATTGTCAATATTAACCGATCCCAGCATCACGGCATAATCATCCAGCAAAACAGCTTTGGTATGAAGCATATTGCCTTGATAAAGCAAAACCTCGAGTCCCTTTTCCTCGGCTTCACGCATATAACTGCTTCGACCTATATCCGTAATCCAATGATCCGATGTATACGGAGCGATTAACTTGACATCTACCCCTTTGTGTTTGGCGATAATCAGTGCCCGCAGTATCGTTTCATCCGGAACAAAATAGGGGGTAACGATCCATACTCTCCGATGCGCACTGTGGATCGCACTTAACAGCGCTTCATATAACGCGTCACTGCTCATATCCGGGCCGGAGGGGACAACCTGTATTGCATTACGCTCACTGCAGGCAATCACTCTTTTAACCGCTGTTTTCTCTTCACCCGAAGCATAGGCGAAATCAGCCAAAAAAATCTCTGCGTAGGAAAATACGGCATCCCCTTCGAGACGAAAAATCATATCAATCCAGCGCTTTTTTTCAGGCTTCGAGCCCATATACTGTTTTCCGAGATTCATCCCGCCAGCAAGTGCAACACGTTCATCAAAAAGAAAGATTTTACGGTGATTGCGCAGGTTGATGTAATTTCGGAGCGGATGTTTCAAAATCGGCATAAAAAACACCGCTTTCCCTCCCGCATTCTTGAATGCCCGTAGCGGGCGCTGCCAGATATAAAGACCGTATGAGCCGACCGCATCGATCAATATTCTGACATCAAGACCTTCAGAGGCTTTTTGCGTTAATGCTTCCAAAATTACTTTTGCCGTCGAATCATTATGTAAAATATAGGTACTGATCCAGATGGATTCTTTTGCATTCCGAATCTCATGTAATAAAGCATTATAGGCATCAACTCCGTCAAAATAGAGCTGTATTTCATTGCATACTGTCGTACCGGCTATCTCATGACTTGCGAGAACGGTTTCGATCGGATTTAGCGCTGCCGTATCGGGCTGATGCAGTTTATGAAGCACCAAGGTACTTTTTTTACTTTTTTGCCGTACCTTTCGATTACCAAAAATGAAATAGAGGATGAAAGCGGGAAACGGAAACATGAGGATCACCATAAACCAGGCGAGAATCGTACTGTGGTTCCTCCGTAAATAGAACATATGAAGCATTGTAACGGTTTGTGCAAATGCCATAAACACAATGTATAAAGATATATAGCCCATTTCTCTGCCACCCGTCTCTTTCTGTGTTTGATTATAGCGTCCTGATAGTTCCGGTACCATTAATCCGATGCACATGCTCCGTTAGCTATCTCTCAAGAAAACGATTATAATAATGAAATAGAAGCGTCAAGCAAATCGATCGAGCAAGGGAGACTATGAGTACGAACCGTCTATTTCTTGCCGTTCCTGTCCGTCTTTACAGCTATGAACAGATTAAACACGATTTTTCCCACTACTTGGAGGGGAAATGGAGAGATGAAGAGCACCTTCATGTCACAGTCGCTTTTCTGGGAAAACAATTTAGTGCCGATGTGCTGATTGAAAAACTTTCATCCTTTAAGTGGAGTTTTGAGGTATCTGAATTATCCCGCTTTGATTATTTCAGTAACAGCCGTGTCTTTGTGGCTACTACACAGAACCCAACCCTGCAGCATCTCTACGACAAACTTGCATTAGTGCTTGGTCTGGAAAAAATAAAACTGAATCCGCATATGACGATGATGCGGGTTAAACACATCCAGGATTCGTCCGCATTTTCTGCGAAATTAACATCTGTTCCTGCACCGATAGGGGTGCTTGAGCCCAAGATCATCCTCTTCCAAAGCCATCTTTATCCTACCGGTGCAGAATACGAGAGTCTCAAAGAATGGATTCTATAATGCAAAGCATGGACTATCATCTCGCCCTCATTTTGATTTTTACCATTTTGGGAACGCTTTTTTTTGCTTTTATGTTTTTCAATGAATTTCGAAAAGGAAAAGCTTTGGAAAAAATCAAAAAACTCCCTTTTAAAGAGGAATATGAAATTTTTCTCGATAAAACTCCCCATTATCGAAAACTCTCCAGCGAAGAGCGGCACAAGATTCAACGCTCCATCCTCTACTTCATCCATACCAAAGAATTTATCGGAATCGGCCTGCACGTTAGCAATGAAATGAAAATCATCATCGCTTTTTACGCCTGTTTGCTGCTAATCGGAAAAAATACGTCGTATTGCTATGACAAACTCAAAACCATCATCATCTATCCCCACGCCGTTATGATCAAACAAGTCCACTCCTATGGGGGAATCTATTCCAAAGAGCAGTTCATGATTGAAGGACAATCGGCAGATGAGACGGTCGTCATCACGTGGCACGAAGCAAAAAACGAGTCCTACCACATGCGCCACAACAATGTCATAATCCATGAATTTGCCCATGAAATCGACTTTATGGACGGCGTGATCGACGGTGTCCCTCCTCTGGAACATTCGAAATACGACGGATGGGTTAGAACCCTTTATAAAGAGTTTGATCTGTTGAATACAATCGCACACAAAAACCGCGATTGGGGGAAATACAAACTGCTTGACACCTATGCTGCCAGCAATGAAGCAGAATTTTTTGCGGTTGTTACCGAACGTTTTTTCGAATCTCCCGCCGCTTTAAAACACCATTTCCCCGATCTCTACGAAGAATATAAAGATTTTTATCAGATAGACACGGCAAAACTTTTTGATTAAAAAAACACCATGTTGATTAACAGCGTAAATTAAAATTTATTCATATCTAAACTAATTCTCACTACAATATTTACGCAATCTATTTAAAAGTAAAAATCGTAAACTATTTAGAAAGACAGGAACTTTTTTTTGACATCCCATAAAGGCTTTTTGAAGACGTTCAGCACCATCTCATTGCAACGCAAACTGCTGTTGTTTGTCGTTATTGCGCTTTCCTTGATTTTTACGCTGAGCGGTATGTTTATCTATAAACTGGTTAACGACACTTTTATACAATCCGAAAAAAAACATATTGAAATTATCTCTGAAACACTTTCCACAAAAGTGGGCATATGGTATTTTATTAACAAAGATAATGCGCACCTCAATATGGATGAGTTCTTAAAAAAGATGCTCAACAACTACCACTTAGAAAACATAACCTTTAAAGACAATAACGGCAATCTGATATCCGAAGTCAAATCGGCTGAATATACCCCGGATGACCCCTATAATTTAAACTATGAAAAAGCCGTTTACAATCCGGAAGAGTTTAATTCACAGAACAAATTCGGAACCCTTAAAATAGCCTATGCCCACCATATGCTTAAAGAACTTTCGACGAAATACTACACCGTCGGGGTCATTCTCGTCCTGCTGCTTACCTTGTATTTTTATCTCGAGATGCGTCTATTAAAAGAGCTTCTTACCCCTCTACGAAAAATCGCTTCCGAAATCAAAGGCTATATGCCCGGTGATAAACTCGTTTTTGAATCATTTAGTAAACATAAAGATGACGTTATATCCGAGATCGTCAACGGATTTCTCCATATGCAGCACAACATTGACGAAGCTATGGAGAAAAAAGAGATCGAAAAAGAGAACAATAGAATCAAAGATGCTATTTTGATGAAACAATCACGATTTATCGAAATGGGGACCATGATCAATAATATTGCTCATCAGTGGAAACAACCGCTCAATATTATAGAACTATGCATTACCGATTTAACCCTTAAAAGTATGATGGGAACCGTCGATCCGGAATATCAAGAGAAACTGTTCAAGGATATGCATAATCAAGTGGCATTCATGTCAAAAACTATTGATATCTTTAAAAACTTTTTGGATGATGATCAAAATGAGAAAAAAATGGAGGTCTTTACCCTCAAAAAAGCTATCACAGACACAATGCAATTGCTGGGAAGCACATTAGATAAAAAAAATGTATCCATTACGTTTAATCTTGATGAAAGAGCATCCGCCTACGGCTCTATCAGTGAAATCGAACAGGTCTTATTAATCATCATCAACAATGCGATTGATGCCCTGAGCACTCAAATAACAATCGAATGCACGCGTGAAAAAACAGGTAATCTCCTTAAAATCTACGATAACGGGGGAGGATTTTCTCCGGAAATAATCGACAAAGTGTTTGATGCATATTTTACGACGAAACATCAATCTCAAGGGACCGGGTTGGGGCTATTCATTGCGAAAATGATTGTCGAAATAAAACTAAACGGTACGATAGAAGCGCATAATTTTAACGATGGGGCGCTGTTTGTCATCAAACTCCCTTTCCCTCCGTCGCCCGCTGCAAAAAAATAGCAGACTCCTAATCATCTATTCTCCGGCATGCATTAGGTTATAATGGTGAAAATTAACCAAGGTTTCCCTCCTATGTCCAAAAATCCGACACTTCTCCAACAATTTCGCTCTTTTTGTTTTCAAAACAACGCAACGGATATCGAACGCGCTATCGAGTATTTCGCCATTTTCGGAGGGATGGGATGGAATGTCGATATGACCAAACCGCTGGAAGAACTGATCGAAGAGAAGGTTTTGTCCAATTACCGGTATATCCACGGCGATTTAACCAAAATCACCCAAAGCAATAGATCCTATCATGCGCTTCTCACTGCCCTCGCATCCGGAGACCGGAGGGAGTATTCCGCATTTAGACGTGCTGATTTGGGTCGAAAAGAGGGAGAAGAATCGGCAGCATTTTTAGTAAAAAACTCTCTGCTGATTCGGCAAGAGTCCCAAGAAGAACCTTCCGATCAAAATGAAGAGGTCTCTGCACGCTTAGTATTTACCGCCCCGTTCCTGCGCTTTTGGTTCTTTGCCGTCTCTCCCTATTACAAAGGGATCAAAGAGGGTGATTTTACGGAAATGAAAGAGCACTGGGAAAATACCAAACAATCTTTTTTTGATCCTGTGTACGAAGGGCTCGTAATTGCTTTGGTGAAACAAAGTTTCAAAGAGGACTGGATGGCTAAAATCGGCTCGTACTGGGATAAAAACACAGAAATCGAAATACTGGGACAAACAAAATCAGGCAAGGTTATAGCCGGATCATGCAAATATTCCAAAGCCAAAGCCAACAAAAGCGAACTTTCCAAACTCCAGGAAAAATGTGCCAAAGCCGCACTTCATCCGGATATGTATGTTATTTTCTCCAAAAACGGATTTTCAAGCGAATTTAAAAAAGAGAAAAGTGATACGCTGAAGCTTTTAAGCCTCAAAAATCTTAAATCACTGATGGACGATCTGAACGAAAAAGATCTACTCGTCAACACCAATAAAAAATATTAAAATATGATGTGCCTATCTTTTCATCACAAAATGGAACGATGCACCTATAATACCCGCTATAATCGTTTTAACCTCTTCGTTTAATCGGATCCTCATATTTGGAACTTTTTATCCCTTGGAGGGTAAAAAGGATCCCTATGCCACTTTATCATCTCGAATCTCTTGGACGAGATGCCTACATCACATCTATCTCAACACTGACAGACCATGAAAGCATACGTTTTGCCGATCAGTCGTTAGCATGGTGGGATCGCCATTTCAGCTGGAATGCGCAGGGGTGTGCGGTACTGTGCAATGAAAAGAATGAGCATCTATGTTATCTTTTTTCAAAGATCGATCGATACGGCGAATATATCACCCTCTACAATCTATTTACCCCTCTGATAGAACAACGCAAAGGGTACGCTACACAGATACTCCGTCTAATCCTCGCCCAAGCTGTTGAAAAACATGTACGAAGAATCACGTTTTCTTCGGTATCGGCATCACTCGATTTTTATCAACTGCTAGGATTTATCTATTGGGGGGTCAATGATATCGGTGACTTTTATTGTAACTTACCGCTTCCGAAGGAGGGATTGGACGGTATCATCGCAATGATCCAAGATTCGGATATCCAGACACTGATCGGTCAGAATATGGATAAAATCCATACCAAAGTCAATGCCAACGAACTCAAATTTACACCTGCACAAACAAAAGTTTTTGAGAAGGATATTCTGAAGCTCGGTAAAAGCTATGCTCGAAAAGAACTCAAAATCCTGAAAGAATCATCATAATATCCAAGCAATAATTGAGTAGAATTTCAAAAAGACATAAAGGGATCATTATGGCATGGGCAACCGCACGACATATTTTAGTAAATTCAGAAGCTGAGTGTAATGCTCTCAAAGCCGAAATTAAAAACGGGGCTTCTTTCGCGGAAGTGGCGGCAGACAATTCACTCTGTCCATCAGGACGCAAAGGGGGAGATTTGGGACGATTCAGCCCAGGTCAAATGGTAAAAGAGTTCGATACGGCAGTATTTAACGGAGATGTCGGCGTACTCTACGGCCCGATCAAAACCCAATTCGGCTACCATCTTTTAGAAGTAACGAGCAGAGGGTAACCTCCTCCGCTATGCAAAAGACCTCAGAGTATATATATGATGTAATCGTCGTCGGTGCCGGAGCGGCCGGTATTATGGCCGCTATTACGGCCGCACGGCGCGGGCATCGTGTTTTACTGCTCGAAAAACTCTCTAAAATCGCCGCAAAGCTCAAAGCCACCGGCGGCGGACGATGCAATCTCACCAATACCCTCTCCAATGAAGATTTTATGGCACGGTTCGGACGTGACGGACGATTTATGACCCCTGCCCTTAAGGCTATGGATCATCGTGCTTTGATCGCTTTTTTCGCCGAAATCGGAGTTGAGAGCCATGCACCGGATGGTTACCGTGTTTTTCCGATATCCCACAGCTCAGTCAGTATCATCACCGCATTGGAAGAGGAGATGGAACGATTGGGCATCACCCTCATCACGTCAGTGCGTGCTGAAAAACTGGAACATAACGGCGAACGTATCAGCGGCGTAAGTACGAGCTCACAAACTTACAACGCACCCCATGTTATTATCGCAACAGGTGGATTGGGATATCCGCAGCTTGGAGCTGAGGGGGATGGATTCAAACTCGCCTCCGCAGCAGGTCATAAAATTACAGAGCTCTACCCTGCCATGATGCCGCTCAAAACCAAGGAAGTGTGGGGAGAATCATGCCGCGCCGATACGATTGCCAAAGTCGAAATCAAAATCGATCTGCCTAAAGCAAAAAATATCCGCGCCAAAGGGGACCTCATCTTTACCTCTCACGGGATCCGAGGACCTGTCGTACTCGATATTGCCCGTGAAATCAACCCATATCTTTCCAAACACGGCGAGGTTCCCATCCTAATCAATATGACCAAAGGGTTGAATGAAGAGCAAATACGGACGCATATCAAAAAAGAGATCGATAGAAATCCTGAGCAGTCTATATTAACCCATATGATGACGCTTCTTCCCGAATCGGTATCCCGGGCGCTGTGCACTCTCGCCGAAGCCGATCCGGGCAAAGGGTTTAATAAATTAGAAGGGATTGTACGAGACCGGCTTATCAAGTTCCTCGCATGGACTCCGCTCACCGTGACAGGTCATGACGGGTTTAAAATGGCGATGATCACCCGCGGCGGTGTATCGCTCAAAGAGATCCGTCCCGAAAGCATGGAGAGTAAAATCATCCACGGGCTTTATTTTTGCGGCGAAGTGATGGACCTCGACGGCCCGTGCGGCGGCTACAACCTGCAATGGTCATTCGCCAGCGGATATGTGGCGGGACATTTGGGAGCCCTCTCTAAATAACCATTTGTATGAGGCTTTCCGCCCACATACTCAGATGATCTTTGGACAATGCGCTGCTGAAACGGTTCATCTCTCTCCCGTTTTTAAACGCTATCGTTGTCGGGAGCATATTGACACCGTATTGGCGTGCAATTTCGGGAAATTCGACCGTATTTACTTTGATAAACCGTACTTCGAGTGCAAATGACGATGCCGCTTTTTCATAATCCGGAGCCATTTTCATGCACGGTGCGCACTCAGGAGAATAAAAATCGACAAGTACCGGAATCTCATTTTCGGTAATGTGGGTTTGAAATACTTCGCTTGAACAATCGATAGGTGTCGTATCCAGTAAAGAAAGCCCGCATGATTGGCAGGGAATATCTTCTTTGGTAACTTCATTGGCTATGCTGTTTACATGATTGCAATGAGGGCAAACTATTTTGAGTGTTTCCATATTTTCATCTCCGGATGCAGGCTTATTTCCATATGCAAATGTTATACTAGAGAGCCTCTTTTATGAAGTCTGTCTATAGCTTAAATATCCATCCTAATCTGTTTCGTTAACACCTCACTCTAAAGAGCAAATATACAATTTGGCGATGAAAAAAATAGCAATTATCGGCGGTGGTTTAAGCGGTCTGTACGCAGCAACCCTCTTGGAAAACAACTGCAGTGTAACCCTCTTCGAAGCACGTGATCGTCTGGGAGGGAGAGTCTATAGTGTTGAGGGATTCGATCTCGGTCCAAGTTGGATCTGGCCGCATCAAAACCGCATAATAGAGCTCATCCGTTCGCTCGGTTTGAACATTTTTCGGCAATACAGAAGCGGTGAAGCACTCTATGAAACGCCGCAAGAGATTCAACGTTTCAATCCAGCGCCCAATGCTCCATCCGGCAGAATTATCGAAGGGTTAGGTGCACTGATCGATCAACTCGCATGCCGACTTGTGACGACGCAAATCAATCTTGGTGAAACAGTCCAAATGCTCGTTTATAATAACGATCAAATCCTCCTCACCACAAATAAAGACGAATATCGATTTGACCATGTGATCATCACTTTACCCCCACGACTTACACTCCAATCTCTACGATTCGATCCACCTCTGCCTACTAAACTGCAAAACCACTTTGCCTCAATACCGACATGGATGGGGCACTCTGCCAAATGCGTTATCGAGTTTGAAACACCGTTTTGGCGTGAAATGGGGTTGAGCGGATTTTGTTTCAGCCACAGCGGCCCTATGGGAGAGATTCATGATGCCTGTACGTATGATCGCTATGCGTTATTCGGTTTTATCCGTTCCGATACCGATATGCGTACGATTGAATTGCAAGTGCGCCAACAGCTGCAACGGCTGTTCGGTGAAACTGCATCGCCGATTATCGGGTTTCATTGCGTCGATTGGCGCCAAGAACAATTTACGTCGGTCAAAACCGATGCGTTGCCATTAAGTATACATCCGAATTACGGGCTGGAATGCGATTATTTAAACGACAAATTAACGTTTATCGGGACCGAAACTTCCTATCACGAAGGGGGCTATCTCGAAGGTGCTTTGGCTTCTACCGATAAAATACGTCATTTGATCACATGACATAAATCGTATTTCTCGTAAACTTCTTCTACTCTAAATAAATTCTTACTCTCGCCGCTTTAATATAAAAATCTTATATCTACATAACATCATATGACTTATTATTTAACACTTTTTATTGTAAGGAGTTAGTAATGCTACGGAATTTTCATTCTATACTTTTAGCCGGTTTGCTACTTTCACCCCTTTACGCAGTTGATTATGACGGAGAAAAGGAGACTATTTTTGAAACGCCTTATAATGTTTGCGTCATCCCTCCCCAGATAGATGAAGCAATCGCAAAAGGGATTCAAGTTGTCGACGAAAAAGCAGCAAAAGCGCTGTATGACCAAAAAGCCTACTTTTACGATGCCCGTGAAAAACGGCACTATATGAAAGAGCATATCAAAGGGGCCTATCCCGTCTATTTTGATGTATCAAAAGCTGAATACATTGTGATCCAGCTGCCCAAAGACAAAGATGAAAAGCTTGTCTTTTATTGCTATGGAGAAACCTGTGCAAACTCTTATGAAGCCGCATTATCCGTTCGAAAACTAGGATATAAAAACATTTATTGGCTGCTTGACGGATTTGCGCCATGGAAGGCAGCAAAATATCCGATCGAAGGAAGATAGGGAGTATTAAAATTTAAAAACAAAGTTTTAAATATTCTTTTAGTATATAAGCACTAATATTATTGAATTTAGTTTTTTTAGATTGATTGTATATCAACAATTTCTAGAGGAGATAATATGAAAGAATTATCTGCATTTTGGCAGGAGTGGACAACTCCCCATTCGCTGGAGCTTCTCGGAAATGGTCTTCTTCTCGGCCTTTTCGCCGGTATCTCGGAAGGAACCCTTATTTATCTGTTGATGAATGCAATTGGGCTATTCGATACCGTCTTGATTTATGGAGAATAAGATCATTCTTTACCTTCTCGTCCTCTAAAAAAATACCTCGCTTAAAAATAATCGTATTTCCCTGCTTCAATATCAACTTTAATTTCATCCAGAGCTTCTTGCATGATCGAAATAAGAATTTTTGCCGCTTCTTTATCATCCCCCTCAGGTACGTCCCAATCGGTAATGGTCATATTTGCTTTAAACATCATCTCCATTGCATTTTTGATCTCTGATTTTCGATTTTCCAAGTCTTTTTGTACGGGATCCATCTATTTCTCCTTCTGACTTTTTGTGTTACCGAACTATTATAATACGAAATCGTTACAATTTTTTCTATTTGTCTTGATCACTCTTCTTTCAATTTCCAACGATATCGACAAACAGTTGAACATAGCATGGTATAATCAACCTATGCAAAAATACATCCATTACGACCCTTCCCAAGAAGAAATCCATTCCTTTCACATGCAGGTGAGTTCTGACAGCGGTCATCATTATTATAAAATTCATTTATCGGAATTGACGGAAGGGCAGCGCAAACATATCTCCCAGCGTTACGGCGTTACCCTCAATATTTTGGAAAGCGAACCGTACCTGGTACTGGTCAGAATGATAGATATCTAAAACAGCACATTTCGCTATACGCATTAACCATAAAAAGGTCATTCATGATAAAAATAATCCTCTCTTTTCTTTTCACCGTATTAATACTTTCAGGATGCAAAAAAGATGAACCTGTATCCTATCAAGGGTATGTCGAAGGCGAATACGTCAATATCGCATCATCCCAAAGCGGCAGACTGGATAAAGTGTTCGTAAAACGGGGGGATTTTGTAAAGGCTTCCGCTCCCCTATTCGTACTCGATTCCGAAAATGAAGTCGATCAACTGCATCAAAACGAATCGGAATTAGCCTCTGTGCAATCCGTTCTGAGTGACATGCAAAAAGGTTCCCGTCCCGAAGAGCTCGACGTTATCAAAGCCAGACTCACCCAAGCCAAAGCCGATGCCGATAATTTTCAAGAACAGCTCCGACGCAACAAGGAGCTCTATAAAGCCAACGCACTCTCCAAAGAAGCACTTGACAATACGACAGCATCTGCCCTCCGCAGCGCGGCACTGGTAAAAGAGCTGCAGGATAGCCTAAAAGTTGCCACAATCGGGGATCGCCATGACCGCATCGAATCCCAAAAAGCAAAAATAAAACAAATTCAGGCACTGATTGCCCAAACGCAATGGCGTTTAAGTGAAAAAGCGCTTAAAGCTCCTACCGATGCTATGGTATTTGACACGCTGTATCGGGAAGGGGAATTTATCCCTGTAGGAGGGGTTATTGTTCGACTGCTTCCGCCGCAAAACCGAAAAATTCGTTTTTTTGTCCCTCAAAATATCTCTGAAAAACTGGCCATCGGTCAAAAATTATTGATTGTTTCACGCAGTGACGGACATAAAATTCCGGCTCATGTCACCTATATTTCAACAGAAGCAGAGTACACGCCGCCTATTATCTACAGTAATGAAACGAAAGACAAACTCATCTACATGATCGAAGCCTATCCGAGCCTTGAAGATGCACCTCTGCTCCATCCCGGACAACCTGTGGAAGTTACTCTTGAACACGTATGAGAACGCTATCGATGTTCGAGGTCTGAACAAATACTTCGGTGAAAAACATGTCGTTAAAGATCTATCCCTCCAAGTAGGACGTGGAGAGATTCTGGGATTTTTGGGGCCCAATGGAAGCGGAAAAACCACCGCTATCCGTATGCTCTGCGGTCTGCTCACCCCAGACAGCGGCGAGGGGCATTGTCTGGGATACGATATTCGTACCCAAAGCGACGCAATCAAACGCGAAGCAGGATACATGACCCAAAAATTTTCCTATTGGGAAGATTTGAGTATTCGTGAAAATCTCGATTTCGTCGCACGGGTTTATGAACTCGCCAACCGCAAACACGTTGTCGACGAAGCACTCGAAACACTCGGTCTTACCTCCCGTTCGTCCCAACTGGCACGTTCCCTCTCCGGAGGATGGAAACAGCGTCTTGCCCTCGCCGCATGTATGCTCCGCCACCCAAAATTGCTGCTTCTCGATGAGCCTACTGCCGGAGTCGATCCCAATGCACGACGCGATTTTTGGGAAGAGCTGCATGAGCTCGCATCCCAAGGAGTTTCAGTCCTCATCAGCACCCACTACATGGATGAAGCGGAACGGTGTCATAAACTCGCCTACATCGCCTATGGAAATCTCCTCGCACAGGGGAGTGCAAAAAATATCATCGAAGCGCAAAAACTTTTTACCTACGAAGTCATCGGAGATCGATTGATGGAGATTTCAAAACTGATCGAAAAAGATCCTGCCATCGAACAAACGGTCATTTTCGGTTCAACGCTTCATGTCAGCGGAAAAGACTCCCTAGCCATCGAAGAAGTACTGAAAACACAGCAATTTAAATCTATTCCCACCACACTGGAAGATGTCTTTATCTATCTCATGAAACATACGCGTGATAATTACGGAGAGAGTTATGAACTTTAGTTTTCATCGTTGGTGGGCCATTGTTCTCAAAGAGTTTTTACAGCTCAAACGCGATCGTGTCACGTTTGCCATGATGGTCGTACTGCCGATCATCCAGCTTGCTCTGTTCGGCTTCGCGATCAATACCGATCCCAAACATCTCCCGATCGCAATCGTAACGTATGATGAGAGTGATTTTACCCGTACGATTCTAAGTTCAATGCAAACTTCGGATTATTTTGCCATTAATAAGGACTATACCACACCCAACGAGGCGCAGGCAGCCCTCAAAAAAGGGGAGGTGCAGTTTATCCTCACGATTCCGAGTGATTTTACTAAAAAACTTCTCAGGGGCGAAAAGCCCTCCATTCTTCTTGAAGCGGATGCGACCGACCCGGTCACTGTTTCCGTTGCCCTTTCCTCTATCGAGGGAATTGCTCAGCAGGTTGCCAAAAAAGATCTCGTGGGTCCGCTTTCAGGGCTTTGGTCTCAGAAAAACCCGTTTGATATTCGAATCCATCGCCTCTATAACCCCAACAGTATCAATCAGTACAATATTATTCCGGGACTCATGGGGACAGTCATGACGATGACCCTCACTATGATGACGGCACTTGCCATCACCCGTGAACGTGAGCGGGGAACGATGGAAAATCTCCTCGCCACTCCGGCGCGGCCTCTGGAAATCATGACGGGGAAAATCATCCCCTATGTCTTTATCGGTCTTGTCCAAGCCTCTTTGATCCTTTTTGCTTCGCATTATGTATTCGGTGTTCCGTTCAACGGCTCGATTGTACTGGTTTATACGGTGGCGCTCCTCTTTATCGCCGTAAACCTCACCATCGGAATTACCATCTCCTCTTTGGCGCAAAATATGTTGCAGGCATTGCAGCTTACGATCTTTTATTTTCTCCCAAGCATCTTGCTCTCCGGTTTTATGTTCCCTTTTTATGGGATGCCAAAATGGGCGCAGCACATCGGTGAAATACTCCCGCTGACCTATTTCAACCGTCTTATTCGGGGTATTATTCTTAAAGACAATAATTTGGCGATGCTTTGGCCTAATATTTGGCCTTTATTGATTATTGCGGTTGTGATGATGACACTAGCGGTCAAGTTCTATAAGAAGACTCTCGACTAAAAGTCTCTTTTATCTCGCTATAATTTCGCCTATTTTTAACGAAACGATTCTTATGACGAAACTTTTTTTGATTCTAACGTTCTTATTTCATACTGCACTTTTCGCCGATACCGATATTATTTATGATATTCGCGGGTATTCTCCCCAACTCGATGCCAATATGACCCAATTTTTGGATAAATGGCGTATCAATACCGTCACGCCTGTTCAGGCTGGCCACTATAAAAACGTTATAGTAAACGCAAATACTTCCCGTAAAAATGTCACCCTCACATTTGACGACGCACCCGATGAGAACAATACCTACAAGCTCCTCGACATTCTCAAGTCTCATCATGTCAAAGCCGCTTTCTTTATGATCGGAGGGACGATGGTCGATAGTAATATCACAGTCGTTAAAAGAGCAAATGATGAAGGGCATCTAGTCCTAAATCATACCTTTAACCATCCGCGGCTCACGGATCTGGATGAAAACAACATCACCTATCAGCTGGGTCTCGCCGCAGCACGTATCGAAACAATTACCGGACACTATCCCATCCTTTACCGCCCTCCGTACGGTTCAATCAACGCTCGCGTCTTAAATACCGTCAATGATCAAGGGATGACCACCGTCCTCTGGTCGCTCGATTCCCTCGACTGGACCCTCAAAGATCCCAATGCCGTCGTGGAGAATGTTGCCGATAATGTCCGCAACGGCGATATCATCCTCATGCACCGCAATCCGACCAGCGTAGCAGCCCTTCCCGGAGTGATCGAAAAACTCATGGAAATGGGGTATACCTTCCTCCGTCTCGATGAATTGCTGGGGATAAAACCTTACAGATAAAACAGGCAGCTTTACGCTATAATACGGCTACCATTCGCGCACTCGATCACGCGTTAGAGACTTCTTTTTTGATCGCTTATCCCCCCTCATCACTGAGGCCTATGTACCCAAGGACTATTTAATGTCATCGACGACACCTATCAAACGCCAAAACCATCGTATCCACCCATGTAACCGCCCTCGTAAAAATGAACTGATCCATTTTTTAATCGAACGCAACAGCGGTAAAAAAATCCTGATCGTCACGTCTGATGATGCCGGAGAACTCACCAACCTGTTTGCAGGGAACAACATCACCGTCCTCAGCGATGCCGAGCTGGCAAAAGCGCCGGATCTTCGCTGTGAAGTACTGATCAGCTATGACCTCCCCGAAAAAGCGATTGTCTATATGTCACGCTTTGCCAGAGCAAGCGAATACGCCCTCATCACACTCGATGCGGAAGATCAAAAACGGCTCTACCCGATCGAACTTCTCAACGGACGTACCATCACCCAAGAGATCGTCAAAGGATTCGAACCCGATTTCGGAATCGCCGTAGACAATCAGCAAAAAGCCGAAGCTAAAGCTCGCCGCGCAGAGCGTGAAGCCCGTGATGCAGCAGATCCTCGAAATCGTGACAAAAAACCGGTTCGTGATACCCGTCCGGAACGTAACCGCGATGATGCACCGCGAAATGACCGACGGCCTGCACGCGGTGAAGATGACGGATTTACCTCTAAAAAACAGCACAACAGCAAACCCCGTTTTGTCGGTAAAGATGAAAACGGCAAACCGATTTTCGAGGGGAAAACCCGCGAGCGTAACCACTACATCGACGGAACCCCGCGTTCCGATACGGAAAAAGCAACCCGTACTCCTTACAGCAGTAAACCGAAATTTTTCGGGGAGAAAGCAAAAAATACGGATGAGCGAAAACCATTCGATGGAGAGAAAAAACCGTATGGTGAAAAGAAACCGTATGGTGAAAAGAAACCGTTTGGCGATAAAAAACCTTACGGCGACAAGAAGCCTTACGGAGACAAATCGTCCTTCGGAGAAAAAAAACCTTACGATAAAGATGGTAAAAAACCATTCGGAGAGAAGAAGTCTTACGGAGACAAAAAACCTTATGGTGATAAGAAACCATACGGTGATAAACCCGCTTTCGGGGAGAAAAAACCGTTTGGGGATAAAAAGCCTTATGGCGACAAACCTGCTTTTGGAGATAAAAAGCCCTACGGTGACAAAAAGCCCTATGGGGATAAAAAATCATTTGGAGACAAGAAACCGTTCGGGGATAAAAAACCGTACAATGATCGGAAACCCGCTGAAGCACCTGCTGCACCGAAACGTCCTCCTCGCCGAATCGATGTAAAATCATTCAAATCGCCGAAAGAGAGCGAATAATCTCTTATAAATCGATGTCCTTAATGGACTATTAACGCTAACTCGAATACAATATCTCTACACAATTGCATAGGAGATAACATTGGCAGGTATTTCGACAAAAGGGAGCTACGGCCTCGCCGCCATGTATGAGTTAGCGCTTCACTACGGACAAGGCCATCTTCAAATTCGCGACATAGCCGAAAAAGCCAACATTCCCCAAAACTATCTGGAACAAATTCTCGCGACCTTGCGTAAAGAGGGGTTGATTCAAAGCATTCGTGGAGCCGGAGGCGGTTACTTACTTGCAAAAGCTCCTAATACAATCTCGGTATTTGACATATTAGTCGCATTGGAAGGGGAACTTTGCAACCCTACGGATGAACGGTTACAACCGATTTTGCATCTGTATTGGAATCGTATCCGAGAAGATATGAAAGGTGTTTTTCACGAGAGCCTCCAAGATCTCGTCGATCAGGGAAATGCTCTGGATCAACAATCAATGTATTTTATTTAATCTGCCTCGCTGAGGCAAGCTTTAGTGCCATAGCGGCGAGCGTAGCCAAATGGGGCTTTGCTCCGGTGGCGTTCAATAAAATGAAACCTGTTGCAGTTGATACTGCGGCAGTTTTCCGTAGAGTTTTACCACATCACCGAAGACGATTACTGCCGGTCCCTGAACGTTTTTAGCCGCTTTTGCCAAACCTGACACGGTTGTTATAACACTCTGTTGTTCAGGACGGGAGGCATTTGCGACAATCGCTACCGGAAAATCTTTCGGAACTCCGCTTTGAAGAGCCGCTTTACGGATAGCTCCGGCCAAACTCAACCCCATCAATACCACAGTCGTATGATTCGGTACTTTTAAAAGCGGCAGCCAATCCGTATTAAACTTGGCATCTTTCAAATGTGCCGATACCACTGAAAAACTGGAGGCATACCCTCTCGCGGTCGGCGGAATTCCGGCACATGCCGGTCCGGCTACCGACGAAGAGATACCGGCAATAATCTCAACCTGATACCCCTGCTCGCCCAAGTAAAGCGCTTCTTCGGCTCCCCGTCCGAAAATATAGGGATCACCGCTCTTTAGCCGTGCAACGCTAAACCCCTGTGACGCATAATCGGCAATCAGCGCATTGATCCGCTCTTGACTGATACTATGGCAGTTTTTCGGTTTACCCACATAGATTTTACGTGTTTGCGAAGGTATCAACGCAAGAATCTCATCCGTGATAAGATGATCATACAAAACGATCTGGGCCTCACGGATAATCCGGTAAGCTTTGAGCGTCAACTGCTCTGCATCCCCGAGACCACAGCCAACGAGGTACACTTTTCCTTTTCTCGCCGAAAACGTCTCATTGGTTTCGGCTGAATTTGATTTCAAAATTTTTGTCATTCAAGCCTCTTTATTGATTCTCTAATAGCTTCCAGCAAGGCATCGATATCCTCTATCTCTTGCGAATAATGGATACTAATCCGCAGCCATCCCGGCCGCGTTTGGAACGGAGTATCATCCTCCAGTCCTAACAAATCATGCCCGTAAGGTCCGGCGCACGAACATCCTGCACGTGTTTGAAATCCGTCCGATTTGGATAAAACCTCACACAACGCATACGGGTCGATATGTTTGATATTGAACGACACGATCCCGATATTTTCCGCCTTACGGCATCCGTAGCAGGTTGCCCCCTCAATCTCTTTTAACCCGTCGGTAAAACGTTTGTATAAACTTTTTTTGCGTGAAGCGATCCACGCAAATCCAAGCTCGTTACGCAGCTGATAGGCCAAAGCGGCACGGATAAGCTGCAATATTCCCGGCGTTCCCGCATCTTCGCGGTCTTCGATCTCTTCGACAAAATAATGGCTCGTACGGCTCACATAAAGAACCGTTCCTCCCCCGGCAAATGTAGGGGTCGAAGCCGCATCAAAGAGATTTTTGCGTATGGCGAGCAAACCGCATGATCCCGGTCCGCCCAAAAGTTTATGCGGCGAATAAAACATCGCGTCATACAGTTCGCACGGTATGTTGATATACGGGGACGAAGCCGCCGCATCAAAACACACAATCGCCCCGTAACGACGAAGTATCGCCGATATCTCCGCATACGGCGTGATCGTTCCGGTCACATTCGAAGCGATGCAAAACGTCCCGATAATCTCTCTGCCTGCATTCTCCTGCAAAATAGACTCAAGCTGTTCAAGATCAACCAGCCCTTTGGCATTTGGCCCGATACGAACCGTTTCGCAGAGTGCTTCACGGTAGCTGATATCGTTGGAATGGTGTTCATACGGTCCGACAATCACCAGCGGAAGTTCACTATCCGGAGCCGTCGGAAGATACCGTGCGCGCGTTGCCGGTGGGATATAGAGTCCCAAAATCTCTTGCAGCCGTTTTACGGCACCCGTAGCACCGCATCCTGATGGCAATAATGCAAAGGCTCCGTCCAATCCCAAAAGCGATTTGAGATGTTCTCTCGCCTCACGGTAATAGTGATCGGTCCGAGCCGCCATCGATGCCTCTTTCGAGTGGGTGTTCGCATAGGTTTCAAGTACTTCGCGAATACGTGCCTCGATCGGTTCATACGCCAGGCCGGACGCGGTAAAATCGAAATAGGTTTTTTTATGTATTCCGATCGTATTGTGTACTATCTGCTGAAATTTGTCTCCTTTCTCAAGCAGTGGACGCCATAACTGATTCATATGCGTATTTCTCCAATAAAAAATTTCCGAAATTGATACTGTTACTCCCCTCAAAATCCTCAATCAAGGATTCAATCAACGCTGCAACTTCATCCGAAGCGACCTTTACTCCGGTTTTTACGGCAAAACGGCTCTCTTTGCCTTCGAGATGACCTCCGACAATCAGATCAAACCCTTTGAGACGTTCATCTCCCCGTTTCACGATCGCACCGACAAATCCCAGATCAACGATATGGGGATGTGCACATGAATTCGGACAGCCGTTGATGCTGATGCTCACCGGTTCATCAAAATCAGGAAACCGACGGTTCAAATATTCAACCACTTCGATTGCCAGGTCTTTCGTCTCGCTCACCGCAAACTTACAAAAATTCAACCCCGTACATGCCAGTGTCCGAGCTTCAAAAACCGACGGATAGGGATGAAATCCGACCGCTTGAAGCGTATCGATCATCGGCTCCGTTGCATCGGTATGGACATTTAAGATCACAAAATTTTGCGTCGACGTCAACGTAATTCCATCGGCTTTGTACAACTCGAGGATACGCCCGAGTTTCAACAGTTTTTCCCCGCTGATCCGTCCGCTGGTCATGGCACAGCCTATCGTGTTGTACCCTTTTCGTATGGTTGCTCCGACACCGAAATGGGTGCGTCGCGGATACGGTGTAAAAGGTGCATTGTCATAACGCTCCAACTCGACACGGGACTCTTGTTCCAGTTCACGGACGAAACGCTCTACGCCCCATTCATCGACCAAATGTCCTAACCGTGCTTTATTTCGGTTATCCCGACGACCAAAGTCACGGTAGATTCGAGCTACCGCTTCAGCAATTTTGACGATATCCCGACGCTTCACATATCCGATATGATCGGCGATACGCCGGTTGCTCGCCTGACCGCCTCCGACACTCACACTAAAGCGGAGTTCATCGCCGTTTTTGACGGCAGTGAATGCCAAATCCTGTACTTCATGCTGAATACAATGTTTGTTGCATCCGCTCACGCCGATTTTGAATTTTCTCGGCAAATTCGAAAAATCGGGATTTCCCCGATACAGGTTGTTCAATGCAACCACTACATCGCGGACATCATCGATTTGTCCATGATCGAAGCCATTCACCGGACAGCTCACGATATTGCGCGGACAGTCTCCCGATGCACCGAGCACACTCAAACCTACAGTCGATAGACGCTCCAGTATTTCTGGAAAATCTTCTATTTTCAGCCAATGAAACTGTATATCCTGACGTGTGGTGATATCACCGCTTTCACGGCCGAATTGAACCGATATTTCTCCCAAGACTTCGACCTGTTTAGAGGTTAGATACCCTCCGTCAAGCTTGACCCTGAGCATGTAATACTGCGTATCATCGCCCTCTTCCTGAAGACTTCGGTTTTGGGTATAGATACCGTACCATTTAAAACGATCGATATCTTCCGGATCAATCGCTTCACCTGTTTTAGCGTATCGATAAATATCGGCGATAACATCCAATCCATCTTTTTCACGCTTGATGCGCTCGATACGCTCTGCTTTTGTTTCATTCGCCATACCATCTTCCTTAAACGATTGTTGCGGCATTCCAATGCGGAAAATGCCGCCGAATAAGAGCATTGAGCTCAATTTCAAATTCAGACACGGTATTTTTCGGTACCGTTCTATCCTTTTCCGTGCTTTGGGTAATCATTCCTGCCGCTACGGTATTGTTGGTAATTTTGTCGATGAGGATAAATCCCCCCATCTCTCGATTCTCTTCGTACAAATCAAATGCGATCGGTTCGGCTAACACCAGATGGACCGATCCTATATCATTGAGCCCCAAATGCGCCGCGTCATGACGCTCTTGCGTATTGACATCGACACGATAGTCAATGCCGTCAACGTATACGGTAGTGACGGTTGCCGCTCGTTTAAAGATATAACTCTTTCCGGGGAGAAACTTCTCCTCATCCATCCAGACTAAATTGGCACTGAACGCATTACTCTGTACAATACTCTCGTGCGTTTTCACTAAAACATTCCCGCGACTGATATCGATCTCTTCATTTAAAAGTAACGTTATCGCATCGCCGGTTGAAGCTGATTCCAAATCACCGTCATACGTTACGATCGACTTTATCGTTGCCTGTTTTCCGGAAGGATAGGTCGTAACGGCGTCGCCTACACCAATTGTTCCGGCGGCTATCGTCCCCGCGAATCCTCTGAAATCAAGGTTTGGCCGGTTGACGTATTGCACCACCATCCGAAATTGTGCATCAGCCGCCGCGGTAGCCAAAGGAACCTCTTCGAGGATGTCCAGTAACGTCTTCCCCTCATACCATGGCGTTCGTTCACTCTTCGTGACAACATTGTCTCCGTCTAAAGCTGACATCGGAACGGAATAAACTCCCTGAATCCCCAACTCTTTGGCAAAGGCGTGATACTCTGTATTGATCTTGTCAAAGACCTCCTGATCAAAATCGAGCAAATCCATTTTATTAATGGCTACAACGACATTGCGAATCCCCAAAAGACGGACGATATACGAATGTCGGCGCGTCTGTGTCACGATTCCGTATCGTGCATCGATGAGGATAATCGCCAAATCCGCGGTTGACGCCCCGGTTGCCATGTTTCGGGTGTATTGCTCATGCCCCGGAGTATCGGCGATAATAAACTTACGTTTATCGGTCGAAAAGTAGCGGTACGCCACATCGATCGTAATCCCCTGCTCCCGTTCACTCTGCAAACCATCGACTAGGAGTGCCAAATCGATTTTGTCTCCCGTCGTCCCTGACTTTTTACTGTCATTTTTTATGCTCTCGAGCTGGTCCTCGAAAATCATTTTTGAATCGTGCAGCAGTCGCCCGATCAGGGTACTTTTGCCATCATCGACACTCCCGCATGTAATAAAGCGGAGCAACTCTTTGTGTTGTTGTTCATGAAGATAGCCCTCGATATCGGTGGCTATCAAATCGCCTTGATGTGCCATTAGAAATATCCTTCAATTTTTTTCTTTTCCATTGATCCCGAGCTGTCAGCATCGATCAGACGCCCTTGACGCTCAGACGTTTTGGTCAAAAGCATCTCTTGAATGATGTCCGGCAAAGTAACCGCATCACTCACAACCGCTCCGGTCAGAGGGTAACATCCCAATGTCCGAAAACGGACATTTTCAATACTCGGTACTTCTCCCTCTTCAAGCGGAAACCGATCATCATCCACCATAATCTTCACTCCGTCACGTTCGACTACCGGACGCGGCGCCGCATAATAGAGGGGAACGATTGGAATACCTTCTAAATAGATGTATTGCCAAATATCTAGTTCCGTCCAGTTTGAGAGGGGGAATACCCGGATACTTTCACCGTTATGTATCCGTCCGTTATAGATATTCCACAACTCCGGACGCTGATTTTTCGGATTCCAGCGATGATTTTTGTCACGGAATGAATAAATCCGCTCTTTTGCCCGACTTTTCTCTTCATCCCGACGCGCACCGCCGAAAACGGCGTCGAATTCATAATAATTCAATGCCTGCTTCAACCCTTCCGTCTTCATCACATCAGTATGAATCGCACTGCCGTGAATAAAAGGGTTGATCCCCTGTGCGATTCCGTCCGGATTGACATGCGTAAGCAGTGTCAAACCAAGTTCTTTGATCCGACGGTCGCGAAATTCGATCATCTCCTTAAACTTCCATGTCGTATCGACATGCAGCAGAGGAAACGGCAGCTTTGAGGGATAAAACGCTTTGATTGCCAAATGGAGCATCACCGATGAATCCTTGCCGATCGAATACAGCATTGCCGGATTGTCAAATTCTGCAACCACTTCGCGCATAATGTGGATTGATTCGGCTTCCAGTGCCTTTAAATGTGTTTTTCTTTCCGGTGATATCATCGTCTACTCCTTTTTCACCTTTTTTTATTTAAACAAAAATAGCCCAATCGGCCAAATCTTCGCGCTGCGATGCGCAATCATCTCCACAAATCTGCTTTAAAATTGCCAGTAAAAACTTCATTGTTTTTCCTTTTTTAAATGGAGTCCACACTCCTTGTGTTCAGGATTTTCCCACCACCATCTGCCGGCGCGGATATCTTCTCCCTCCTGAACCGCTCTCGTACATGGAGCACATCCGATACTCGGATAGCCTTGCGTATGCAGCGTGTTATAAGGAACTTTTTGTTGTTTTATATAGTCCCAGACATTCTCTTCGCTCCACTCTATAAGCGGATTGAGTTTTATAAGATTATTGGCTTCATCCCATTCGATCAGCTGCATCGTCTCGCGTGTCGGTGACTGAGCACGGCGCAACCCTGTGATCCATACCTCTAGCCCTTCAAGAGCTCGGCGAAGCGGCTCCATTTTACGAACGTGACAACACCTTTTTCGGTTTTCGACACTCTCTCTAAATCCGTTAATCCCCTGCATTTGATAGAGTTGCTCTAATTCACTCTGCACCGGACAGTACACGGCAACCTTGATCCCGTACTTTTTATTGGTCTGATCCATCACAGCATACGTTTCTTCATGTAAACGTCCCGTATCAAGAGTAAATATTTTTGCGACAGGGTCAATTTTGACAATCATGTCAGTTAAGACCTGATCTTCCGCACCATAGCTCGATGCCAATGCAATACGCCCTTTATAGGTCTGTAAAAAATGGGTAAGTACCGTTTCAGCCGATACACCCGTAAACCATTCATTCAATAATGCAAAATTTTCGTTCATCTTTTCATCCTAAATCTGATAATCGTTTTCGACTACTTTCAATCTTCCGAAATTTGTTTTATTCCACGCTCTTTCATGAAAATAGTACAAAGCCATCTTCGTCAAAACTTCGACCGATCCGATCGAAATTGCCATCACGAGATTGCCTGTAACAAAAAAAGAGACGACCATCGTATCGATCGTTCCGACCGTTCGCCATGAGATGGCTTTTACAATACTTCGATAGTGTTTCTCTTGCATGGTAATCCTACTTTTCTCTTCCATCACACGTGCTCTGGCGGGTATTCGTACAGCTCCGTACTCAAATACCGTTCTCCGGTATCGCACAGAATCGTTACAATCGTTTTCCCTTTATTTTCCGGACGGGCCGCAATTTTTTCAGCCGCAGCAACATTGGCTCCGGAGGAAATGCCGACTAAAAGCCCCTCTTTTTTTGCGATCGTTCTGGCTGTTTCCATTGCTTCCGCGTTGGTTATTCGAACAAGTTCATCGTATATTTCGCGATTGAGTACCTTGGGGACAAATCCGGCTCCGATACCCTGAATCTTATGCGGACCTGCCGGTTCACCTGAAAGGACTGCCGACGCATCCGGTTCAACCGCAATGATTTGAATCTTCGGGTTGTACTGTTTCAGTATTTCCCCTACCCCGGTAATTGTTCCGCCCGTTCCGATCGCCGCAACAAAAATATCGATTTTCCCGTCGGTATCTCTCCAAATCTCTTCCGCCGTAGTTTGACGATGGATTTGAGGGTTATCCCCGTTATTAAACTGCTGTAAAACAACTGCACCCGGAATGGATGAACCCAATTCAATCGCCTTTACGACCGCTCCGCCCATCCCTTTTTCAGGTTCGGTCAAAATAATCTGTGCACCCAGTGCCGACAAAAGACGTCTTCGCTCCAGACTCATGGAACTCGGCATCGTTAGTATCAGCTTCAGTCCCAGACTTGCGGCGATACTTGCCAACGCAATTCCCGTATTTCCACTTGTCGGTTCGATAATGACACTCTCATCCGTGATCTCACCGCGTTGCAGAGCTTGGAGGATCATATTGCATCCGATCCGGTCTTTAACCGAACCCGAAGGATTCATAAATTCGCATTTTCCGATAATCGCTGTCGATCCTTTTGAAAAATGATTTAACGTAATGAGCGGCGTATTTCCGATCAGCTCCGTAACATTGGCTGCAATTTTCATTGTTCACTCCTTTCGCGGATGAGATTCACACTAAATGAATGCTCATTCATTTTTTAGATTTGAGAAATTATAGGGGGATATTTTTTTATTGTCAAGTAATTCTACTGGATTAGTAGTATTTATTTCATCGATTGTCAGCAAAGCCCTATTTTACGGACTTGAAAATAGTATACAATTCATAGTTATTTACTATGGTACAATCAAATTAGACTCTAAATAGCTCCTAATTGCTATAATTTGAGCTCAAATTTGCGTTTTATGCTACTATTTCCAAAAAATTAGAGGATAAACATGGCGATCATCTCTATTGCTTCTACCAAAGGGGGAGTGGGTAAAACTTCTCTGGCCTTCTCACTTGCAAAAGATCTTCGCTACCGCTATGCGACGAACGATATGTCGGTCGTTCTCAACAAATATAAAAATGCACGCTATTATCCGAATAAAATCCCCCTCTATCCTGACACCGTTTATGATTTCGGAGGATTTGAGAATCCACATGCCAATGAAATACTCCGGGAATCGGACATTATTATCCTGCCGACAACGAACGATCTCAATTCCATAATGAAAAATTTGATTTTTATTAAAAACTTCAGAGAGAAAACAATTTTGGTCTTTGCCAATATGATTGAAAGTCCGAACGATGCGGTAATGATACGTGAGAAAATTCATGAACATTTCCCCAACCTCGCCTTTACCTACCTGCGACGGACGAAATTGCTTAAAAATGCATTGGAGAGCGGATTAAGTGCCACTGAGCTGTTTGAGAGCAACAACCACACACAACACCTCTATAAGCAGGCATTTGCAGAGTATTCCAAAATCTTGAAACTTTTTACGGACGATATTCCGGAATCCTAACAACTGGGATTTATATCCCGTTCGTTGAGACCGCTCTTAACTTTCCTCGGCTGTAACGCCAGGTTACGAATGCGGAGAATGTGACGATCAACGCGATACTCAGCCACACCCACAAAACACCCAGCCCTAAAAACGACACCAGACTCAGCAAGAGCAGCGGTGCGATGATTTGTCTGAAAATCGAGATCGTAAAAATAAAATTCGGTTTGGCAATCCCCTGAAGCATTGCGAGATGGACGAATATTACGACAAACGAGAAGAGGATAAACGCTTCTACCCGCAGATAGAGTGCCCCTTGGGCGATAACGTTTGCATCATTGCTGAAAACGTGCATAAACCCCTCGGCACCGGCCAACAGCAGCACCATCCCGCCCAACGAGACGATCCCCCCGTAATAGAGCGCGGTTTTCAGCGTCTCTTCGATCCGTTCATAGTGCCCTGCTCCGTTGTTTTGAGCAACTATCGCGAGAACGGCAACATTCAGCCCGATAGTCGGCATCAGGGCAATTTGTTCTATCCGCATACCGATTCCGAACGCGGCAACCACTTCCTGCCCGAAAGGGGCTGCAAAATAGGTGATGATGAAGATACCGGCTGCCATCAAGACCATATTCGCACTCGGCGGCAGCCCTTGGGCTATCAGCTCTTTAAAGACGGCAGTATCGACGGTAAATTCTTTGTATCCGCGCAGCAGAGGTGTTTTTGTAAGTTTGTAAAACAGATAGATGGCCGTTATCAGCTCGGTCACGACCGTAGCCGAAGAAATTCCCCCTACCCCTAAAGGTTTAACCCCTAATCCTCCGAAAACAAACCAATAATCCAAAACGATGTTCAAAACGGAAGAGACAATCAAAATATTCCGAAACGAAACGGTATCGCCTACCGCGTTCAAAAGGGCATTGATAAACCAGCTGAAAACAAAAAATACGGAACCGTATAAAATGATATTGATATAGGCCAGAGACTCTTCCAAATACGCACCGTGCGCACCCAAAAGCATCATCAGATACGGTGTCGCCCAAACACCGGCAAACGTCAATACCAATGAGAGAAAAAAGCCGAAAAATAAAGCATTCAGCGCAATATGCCCCGCCGCTTTGGTATCTTTTTTCCCAAAAGCATTTCCGACCAGAGCCGTGACGGCCTCACTCATCCCCCCGGCAATCGCCAGCATCATAAAAAAAACAGAAAAGGAGAGTGTGAGTGCCGAAAGAGCCTGCGTCGATATCAAACCTGCGAAATAGGTATCGGTCACGTTATACATCGTATGAAAAAAGAACCCGACACTCGCAGGGATCGCCAGTTTTTTTATCTGGGTATTGATGTCACCTTGGGTTAGATCTAAATGCATTGATCCTCTTGTAGCAGAACCCTTTTTTTCACTTCCAGCCGATCATACATTTCCAGCATATTGTGATAATCGCGGTGCAGCATGGTATTGACCAAATAGTGCTCTCCGCTTACGATTCCGACCGCTTTATCGACCCGCTCTTGCGTATAGAGATCATACAATGCCTGTCGGTAGTCACCAAATTCAAGCCCCAATTTTTCCATCTGAATCAATTCTACGACCAAATTGCTCATGGTATTGGTACTAAATTCCAAATAGCTCACCGCTTCGTCAACATTTCCCAGCGATAGGTGCAGCTGCGCTTTGAGTTCTCCGATCGTAAAATTCTCCTCGAAAATGACTCCGATGAATTTTTCGACGTTCAAATGATCTTCGAGCGCTTCGATCTCATCGAGCACGCTGTCAGGATCATAATCGGCAAAGTTTAAAATCGCCTCCCGATACACCTTACCGCGATTTCGGTTGTTATAGATCAGATCATCGATCGGATAGACCTCTGAGACTCCGGGGACGATAATCTGACAGGAATACATGTCCAGATAATCGTATTCACGGATATACAGCTCTTTCTCCATCGATGCGAATATTTCAGTGAGATACGCAAACTCTTCTGCCGTACTCGATCCCGTGTAGTTCCACGATGCGAGTTCAAAGCTCTTTTTGCTGCTGAGAAACTGAATCCCCATCTTGCCGTTGGAATCGATAAAATGCGATTCGAGATTAAAGCTCTCGGAGACGATGGACATATCGAACGTCGGCACTTCAAACGCCTCGAGATTTTCCAGCCCCCGCCCCTGCATCAGCTCGGTCATGGTCCGCTCCAATGATACTTCCAAAATCGGATGGGCACCGAAAGAGACAAACAGCGTCGCATTGGCCGGATTAATAAACGATATGGCCGTCACGGGGTATTTTCCCCCCAGTGAGGCATCCAGAACATTCACGATATAACCCAGTTCACGCAGTTTCATCAAATCGCTGTAAAGGCGTTCAAACTGCTGCAAAAAGACATCTTCGTAATGAGGAAGCGAATAGCCGTTTTTGATGATCTCGATTTTTGCATACCGTTCCAAAATCTCACTCATCGACTGCACTTGGGCTTCTTGGGCGGTATTGCCCGTAGCCAGTCCATTACTGACATAAAGATTACTGAGGATATTAAGCGGAAAATAGACGACTTCATCACCGGAGAGTTTTTTGAATGGCAAGGCAACGATCTTATCTTCATAATCACTGTTAAAGTCCAGCAATTCATCCATACTCAACTCATTTTTGGGATCATATATTTCCATTAATTCGCTGTTTAAATACCCTTTTCCAAACTCAAACGCCACCTCATCGGGATAGTACTTCCGCTTCGGGAGATGAAAATCGATAAAAAAGTTATTGGTTTGGAGACGCTCGATGTACTCACCCAACGCACTTGCCGTTGAGGCTTCGGAATAGATCCCTTTTCCGTTGGAATAGATATGCTTAGGTGCCTCTACCGAAGCGAGATTGACGGAATAGCAGTGATTGAGAGGGTGTTTTTCGCTCGAATAGGTGACGGCACACCCCATCTCGCTTAATATCTTTTCCATCCGTTTGATGGAGACTTCGACGGGGGCATTTTTGGAGACTAAATTCATAACGGTTCACTTCAGATAAATTATCGCAAAGTATAGCCAAAAGAGTTAATAGATTGTTTGCGATAAAGAAGTAGGATTAATCTTCAGATAACGTGATTGTGGAGGAGATGAAGAGGTGTCACCAGTGTCTGACTCTGCCAACATCGACATGGACAAAATTTGAAGTAGGATAATATCCTACTCCCCCTCGTCCGAGTCCCATAGCAACTTTTCTAAGATCAGCAAGATTTCGGCCGGGAAGATTGATATCGATCGCTTTGCCTTCCATATGAAGACTGTGTTTGGCAACACCGGTAGATTGGTTTCTAAGCATTGCGTTGGTTTCCGGTGAACGATACCCTGAGATAATCTGGAAAGGCTCATTGCTCCCCATGCTTGTGCGGATTGTGTGAAGTAAATCGAAAAGATCGGTATTCATCTGTGTTGCGGAATCGTTTCTGTAATCTCGGAGTAAATGATTCAGATCGGATATGGCTTCGGGAATATAGGCTCCCTCCGCCCAAAATGTCGTTTCGAGCTTTTCACCCGTATGAATATTGTATAAAGAGATGGATTTTGCAGAAGGTATTTCTCGACTTGCAAAAGCAGTGTTTGGAAAGAGAGCGACAGTTGATGCCATTGCGGCAATTTTCAAAAAATCCCTACGGTTCATCATCTGTTCTCTAACCATTTTCCCTCTTTATTTTATACGTATCATAAATATTTGTTTATTTTACCATAAGTTTTTAAACAGCCAAAACCGTCACTCGCTTATCGCCACCCTAAAATCTCTGCCAATTCCCTGTCATAGCCGTATAAATCATCACGAAATTCGGCATTTCCCTCATCATTAGCCCACACCGTCCAATAATTAATATACACCTTTATTTTCTTGGAAAGCGTTATCGTTTTCTTTTTATTTGCAGCGATCAGAGCCGAGACATTGATATCTGTTGAACCGTTTGTCTCTCTGTTCAATAGATACGTTGCAAGATTGAGAGGCTCTTCGATACGGATACATCCTGAACTGAAACTTCTCTCTTTTCGCTTAAAAAGTTCCTTATGGGGCGTGTCATGGATATAGACGTCATAGGGATTTGGAAAGATGAATTTGATCCTTCCAAGAGCATTTTTATCTCCGGAATCCTGTCTGAAAGAATAAGGATAGCCATTCGCGTTGATATGTTTCCAATCGATGCTGGAGGGATTGATTTCATTTTTCTCTCCGTTGTCCCCATTTTTAAAGACTCGGATATTATTTTTTTTCAGATAGTTGATGTTTTTACGTACGGCCGGAACGAGGTCTTCGCGTATAATCGTAGGCGGAACACTCCAGTAGGGGTTGATAACGATATAGCTCATCATCGCATTAAAAATCGGTGTCGGTCTCTCATCTTTTCCGACAACTGTTTTCATTTGCAGCAGCGTTTCATTGTTTTCGACTACTCTCAGTGAAAAATTAGGGATATTGACCGAGACATAGGAGTTCTCCATCTCAGAGGGCATCCATCTCCATCGTTCCATATTCAACCGGATTGACAAAATCTTCTCTTCCACCGAAATGTTCATCCTTGCAAGTGTCTCAGTCCCGATAACTCCGTCCGATTTGATCCCGTGATGTTTTTGAAAATTTTTAAGTGCCTCTCTATATCCCTCGTCGGAACTCTCATCTGCACCGAGATATCCCTCGATTCTCAGCCGCTCTTTGATCTCTTCCGGGGTATCCGAAGATGCAACCTCTTTCCATCCTCCCGCTTCTTGCAGTTTGTAATATTTCATCAGAAGACTTTTCAGGGCTTGATAACCGGATGATGAGGGAGAAAGTTCCTTGATAGACGCATCAACCGTGTTATTTGCAAGGGCATTTTCAAGATAAAGGGCCAGATTAAGTGATTTTTTTGGATCAATTCTCCATTGATCCGTAGCCGTTTTACGCGGCGTTAAACCTTCATACAGGTCTTTTCCCAGCACAAAATACGCATCACTCAGCAAAACATCCAGCTGCGCGAAAAGTTTCGGATTATTCTTGGCAGAAGCGTCGGATTGAATGGAATTTAAAAGGACGATCAGGCTTTCAAGGTTATAGCGTGGATCTTGAGTGTTCAGACCCTCATACTGAGCGTCCCTGAGAGTATAGACCAAAAGTATCGCATCCGCATCAATACTGTGTTCATGACTCCAAACTGGAGAGCATTGCGAACGTTTATAAAATGCCCTTAGCTGTTCTGTGGCTGTTGTCGTTTCATTCTCTGAAGCGATTTGAAAAGAGGGATTGGTGTTTTCCAATGCATGGCATATCTCTACCGCAACCGATGATGAAAACGAACTCTGAGTCTGTGATTCGGATACTGCGGATACATCTGCCCATACATAGATGGAGGAAAAGAGGAAGAAGAGAAAACTGACCATTATTTTCTTTCTTATTCCCATTTTTTCCTCTTTTTCATTATTTTATATGCCATTATAAAGCAGTTGTACCGTGAATCGAATAAACTCAAATACATACGTCCATATTGAAAGAATGCCAACTATCTTCACACTAACTTCATACAGCACTCATTAGAATTCCGTTCGTCAAAAATAAAATGAATTTTATCCCATAAAGCAAAGGTAACCGTAATGGAATCAACCGCGATCGAAGAGCATTTAAAACAAGTCGAAGAGGCAATGGAAGAGGTCAAGCATTTGGAAAAAGAAGAAGCGAAATGGCTCTCCTATATTTCACTCAGTACCGCCATAATTGCGATTGTAACGGCATTGGCAGGACTCTATGAATCACAAGTCACCTCCAAAACCATTCTTCTGAAAAATGAAGCCGTCTTATATCAGGGACAGGCATCGGATCAATGGAGCTATTACCAATCCAAAGGGATCAAAGGCCATATCTACGAAGTGAGTGCCGAAGTCTATCCGAAACAATCCGAAGAGTTTGCCAAAAAAGCCGAAAAATATAAAAAAGAGCAGGAGAAAATCAAACAAGACGCCCATCGCTTAGAGGCAATACGCGATCAAAAATCTGCCGAGAGCGAACGCTATTATGAAAAACACCATATACTGAGCTTTGCCATCACCTTCTTGCAGATATCAATCGCAGTCGCATCGATCTCAGCGCTCACCCGAAATAAAAAGTTTTGGCTCGGTTCATTGATACTGAGTACCATCGGTGCTATAATAGGCGGCTACACACTGATTTCATAGGATAGTGATGATACGCAAACCTTTTTCTCTGCTCTTGTTATTCATAATGACGGGCAGTGCCCTCTTTGGTACCGAAACGATGATTTTTATCCGACACGCGGAAAAACCGGCGGATGGACTGGGGCAGCTTTCCTGCAAAGGGTTAAACCGTTCTCTCAAACTCCCCGAGACCATCCTGAAACGTTTCGGGGAACCCGATTATCTGATAGCACCGAACCCGACCGTCCAAAAACCGGACAAAGGGGTATCGTATAACTACCTCCGTCCATTGGCCACCATCGAACCGTTGGCGATACGCATATCAAAAAATATCAATCTGACATGCGGCTATGATGAGATCGATTGTATGGCGGATCTCTTGCTGAAACACAAATACAAAAACGACCTTATCCTCATAGCTTGGGAACACCATAATATTGATAAGATCATTAAAAAAATTGCGAAATCCAAAGAGGTCAAAATCGATATACCCGAATGGGCAAGTGACGATTTTGACTCGATGTATATCCTCAAACTAGAGAAAAATTCCCTAGAGTTAAAAATCGAAAAGCAAGGGCTCAACAACCAAAATGCCAGTTGCGGACTCTAAGTTTTAGCTGTGTTCGAGCTCACTCACCACTTGGCGCATTTTGAGCAATGAATCGGGATTGAGCGAGATCGAATCGATCCCCTCATTGACCAAAAATCGGGTGATTTCAGGATAATCCGAAGGAGCCTGACCGCAGATACCGATGTATTTCCCCCTCTCTTTGCACGCACGGATCGCCATTGAGAGCATCCGTGTCACGGCGTCATTACGCTCATCAAACACGGCAGAGACCAGCGCACTGTCACGATCGACTCCGAGGGTAAGCTGTGTCAAATCATTCGATCCGATGCTGTACCCGTCGAATATCTCCAAGAACTGATCGGCGAGGATAACGTTGGAGGGGATTTCGCACATGGCGTATATCTCCAGAGCGTTTTCACCCTGTACGAGTCCCGCTTCATTCATGACCGCAATCGCTTTTCGTCCCTCTTCCGGCGTACGGACGAAGGGGAGCATCACTTTGACATTGGTGAGTCCCATATCATCACGTACCCGCTTCAGCGCTTCGCACTCCCACTCAAAAGCCGGTTTATATTCCGGAGAATAATAGCGGCTGGCACCCCGAAAGCCGATCATTGGATTTTCTTCATCATTCTCGTATGCGCTACCGCCGATCATGTGCTTATATTCGTTAGATTTAAAGTCCGTCGTACGGACGACAACCGGTTTGGGATAAAAAGCTGCTGCGATCATCCCTACCCCCTCGGCGATTTTATCGATAAAAAACTTTTTCGGATCGGTATAACCCTTCATCGCCTTGTGCACTTCAGCACTCTCAAGAATCGTTTTTCCCTCAGAGAGTTCCACTAAAGCCATCGGATGCGCGTTCACATAATGGGTGATTATAAACTCCATCCGTGCGAGCCCGACTCCATCATTGGGGAGTTTGGCTACTTTAAAGGCAATATCGGGATTCCCGACGTTCATATAGAGCTTCGTCTTGGTCGAAGTAAGATTACCCAGATCGATACGACTCACGTCATACTCCAATATCCCCTCATAGATACGCCCATTCTCACCATCGGCACAGCTCACTGTTACGGCATCCCCATCGTGAAACACTTCGGTCGCATTAATGGTTCCGACGATCGCCGGAACACCGATCTCACGCGCGACGATCGCGGCATGGCAGGTTCGTCCTCCGCGGTTGGTGATGACGGCGGAAGCTTTTTTCATAATCGGCTCCCAATCGGGATCGGTGATATCGGCGACGAGGACATCTCCGGCATTAAAACGGTCACTCTCATGGGGAGAATGGATGATTTTGACATGTCCGGAGCCGATTTTCTCTCCGATCGCTTTTCCGCTGAGGAGTATTTTCGGTTCTGCTTCCCCTTTGAGGTGGTATTGCTCAAAAAAATTATCGTTTTGTTTTTGGCTTTGTACCGTCTCCGGACGTGCTTGGACGATAAAAAGCTCGCCGCTTTGGCCGTCTTTTGCCCACTCGATATCCATCGGACGATATTCCCCCGCGATTGCGGTGTAATGTTCTTCGATAAGGAGTGCATATCGTGCCAGCGTCGCCACTTCCTCATCGGTGATCGAAAAAGATTCTTGCAGTTCTTTAGGGGTGGAAAGGTTGATCGTATGATGACGATCATCGTAATGCATAGTCAGCGCTTTGGAACCGATTTGTCGTTTGAGTATGGTGAGCTTGCCCTCTTTGAGCGTCGGTTTAAAGACGTAAAACTCATCCGGATTGACTCGCCCACCGACGATGTTCTCTCCCAGCCCCCAAATCGAGTTTATGAGAATCAGATTGTCCGAACCGTTTTCGGTATCAATCGTAAACATGACCCCGCTGCTGGCGATGTCGCTGCGAACCATTTTCTGCACCCCCACCGAAAGGGCAACGGCAAAATGATCATATCCGCGGCTGTGACGATAACTGATTGCCCGATCGGTGAAAAGGGAAGCAAAACAACGTTTGATATGTTCAATGAGCATCTCTTCGCCGCGGACATTGAGATAGCTCTCCTGCTGTCCTGCAAAACTTGCATCCGGCAAATCTTCGGCCGTGGCTGAAGAGCGCACCGCAACATCCACTGATACGACACCGTACTCCGCTTCCATTTGACGGTAATGTTCAGCGATTTGTGTTTTCAACTCATCAGGCATATCCCCTGAGAGCATCAGAGTGCGTATCGCCGATCCGCATTTGTTGAGCGCTTCAATATCGGTCAAGTCCACACCGGCAAAGAACTGGCGGATTTTAGGCTCAAAACCGTTATGTGCAATAAAAAAACGATAACCGTCCGCAGTGATGGCAAACCCTTCAGGAACTTTAACCCCCAGAGCTTTCAGCGACCCGATCATCTCTCCCAAGGAGGCATTTTTTCCTCCGACTAATGGGATATCTTCTAATCTCAATGAATCCAAACGACGAATATACTTCATAAATACTCCTTTAGAAACAACACATTTGGATAGAATACCATACTATTTTTAATATCGTATCGGAATTTTTATGACCCCTATCGTGCTTACTACCCTCAATGCCCGTTACGCCCATACCGCACTCGGTCTGCGCTATCTCTATGCCAATCTGCACGAACTGCAACCGTTGGCAAAGATCGTCGAATTTACGATGAACGAGCAAATACAAAGCATCACAGAAGGGCTCTTGCTCCACTCCCCCCGCATCATCGGAATCGGCGTCTATATCTGGAATGCCGCACAAAGTGCGGAACTGATTCAAACTATTAAAAAAGTCTCGCCTGAAACGATCATTGTCCTGGGCGGACCGGAAGCGGGGTATCTTCCCCATCGTGTCGATTTATCAAAAGCCGACTACATCATCAGCGGTGAAGGGGAAGTTATATTTTATGAGCTTTGCAAAGCTCTCTTAAACGCCGATGGAGCAAAGCCCCATTCGTCTACGCTAACGCTAAGTTCTCTTCGGCAGAGTGCCCACGCGCAGCAAGCCACGCTTGAAATATCACAAACTCAATCTAAATCGCCACATTTCATTAAAGCCCCGCTCCCCGATCTTAAATCGATTCAGCTCCCCTACTCTGCCTACGATGAGGAAGACGTAGCACATCGGTATATCTACGTTGAAGCCTCACGCGGCTGTCCGTTCGAATGCGAATTCTGCCTCTCCTCTATCGATGAAAAAGTGCGTAATTTTCCACTCGATCAACTGCTTGAAGAGTTTGAAATTCTTTGGCAGCGGGGAGCACGGAGTTTTAAATTTATTGACCGTACCTTTAATCTCAATATGACGTTTGCCAATCGAATACTGGATTTTTTCCTCTCCAAGGAGCCCCCCTATTTTGCCCATTTTGAGGTCATACCCGATCATTTTCCCGAAGTACTCAAAGAAAAAATCGCCCAATTCCCTGCCGGATCGCTCCAACTCGAAATCGGTATCCAAACCCTCGATCCGGTGATTGCAAAAGGGATAAACCGCCCTCTCAAACTCGAAAAGATCTATGATAATCTCCGCTTTTTGGAAAACGAAACAGCTGCCCACATGCATCTCGATCTCATCGTCGGATTACCGGGGGAGAGTATCGAGGGATTTGGACGTAATCTCGACACACTCGTCTCCATCACCCACAGCGAAATCCAGATCGGCATCCTCAAAAACCTTTCCGGTACCACTCTATCACGACATGATCGAGAACACGGAATGATCTACAGCGATACGCCGCCCTATGATATTCTCCAAAACAACCTGCTCAGTTTCGTACAGATCCAAAAGATGAAACGATTTGCCCGGTTTTGGGATATTTTTTACAATAGCGGGAGTTTTAATAAAACCGTTCCGCTGCTTTGGAATGAGGGAAAAGTATTTGAAGGATTCTACGCTTTCAGCGAATGGATCTATACCCAAACCCTATCAACATGGAAAATATCGCTGGAACGTCAAATAGCCTTGCTCCATTCCTATCTATGCGAACATCACGAAAAAGAGATTGTGGAAGCGGCATTAATCCAAGATTTGGCTGAACGGCCCGAAAAAACAATCCCGTTTTTCCTGCGCCAATCGACTCAAGAGAGAAAAGAAAAAGAACATAAAGCAATAACACCAAAACGCCAATCTAAACGGTCATAGTTTTCTCTTAAACCATTGAGCTAATTTGTTCTCGTTAATCGTTTAGTAAAAAGATTGGGCTATAACTATCCTTACAAAACTGATTAAAGGATATATCTATGAAAAAACTACTCTTGGCAGGGCTTTTGATTGCCAGCAGTGCATTCGCCGAATGTACCTACTACTCAGAAAATGCAAAAGTAACATGGAAAGCGTTCAAAACCTATGAAAAAATCGGGGTTGGAGGTACATTCGATCATGTCGTATTTTCACCAAGATCAGCCAAAACGTCAGAAGAGTTCTTAGTCGGAAGCAATATCACGATCAATACGGCAACCGTAAATTCCGGAAATGCCGGCCGCGATGCCACTCTTGTCGCCTCTTTTTTCAAAACTCAAAACGTCGACTCAATCACTGCTAAAATCCTGTCTGTCAAAGATTTGAAAGCTCAAGTAGAGATCACAATGAACGGGGTCACCAAACAGATACCGATGAGTTACACGATTCATGATGGAAAAATTGCGGGGAAAGGGGTGATTGACCTTAGCGATTTTGCTATGTTAAAGTCATTGCAATCAATCAATAAAACGTGTTTTGACCTACATGCCGGAAAAACATGGCAGGATGTAGAAATCGGATTTGAGATCCCGGTAGCCAATAACTGCTACTGAGATCTCTTTACCAGTTACGGATACGGATATGGCACGATGTACACTGTTTTAGCAACTGCGTATAGTCTTCGAGTGCATCGTCCATACGTCCTGCTTCGATTGAGGTGACCATATCATCTGAATACAATCGAAGCATACTCGCCGTTTTTTGGGCAAATTTATAGGCATAGACCTGATCTTTCGGCAAAATCACTTTAACCTCATCGCCCTCTAATGATTTTAATGTCCCTTGGAGTTTTTTTACTCCCAATTTCATTTCATCCGTAGAACTGTATAAACCGCCACGCTGAATCTGCTCCATTGCATCAAGCATGGTTCGCATGTCTTTCATCAATTCTAAACGAGGGTCTTTTTTCTCTGCCGCATTTGCAGAGCCTACTAAAAGCGAAGCAAGTGCTAAAACCGTTACTAATTTTTTCATAGACATCCCTTTAGTACTGAATGATTTCTTTAGAATACTCAGTCAATTTAACCGTTTTGGCTGAAATCGATACCAGCTGTTTCCCTTGTGCGATTCCATTGTAAAAATCTTTTAACTCCGGTTTAAACGCTCTGAAATAATCCTGAAACTTATCCGATCCCAAAACACCGACTGCCCAGATGGTATCATCATCCGCTACGGTAAGTACAATTGCGGCAAGCGGCTGTGACGCTGCGCCGCCTAACACTTTTGCACCGGCGGAAGCATCATATGCCGAGAGATGCGATGAACATACGATAATACCGCTTTTACTGTATGCCATCGTCGGTGTCGCTTTCGGAACATATTTGATAAAACTGTCATTCGGTGTCGGATGGGTCAATTGATGGGCACAAATTGCACTGTAGGCGACAATCGTACGATCTTTGCCTACACCGCTTTTCCAAACATACTCTTCACCCGCTTCCGATTTTAGAGTTACCTCTTGCTGAGTCGGTTCAGGAAGATTGATAATCATACATGGAGTAGATGCATACGGGTAGTTAAAAATATAGGTTACCTCTTTTTCAAGGGAAGAAGCCTTAATAGGATTACCTGCACTATCTACAAGCTGTACTTTTTCATACGCCATATAAAGTCGTCCGTCATCCGCGTACAGTGTCCCGCGAATGAGTGAAGGGTTTACTGCTACAATCGCAGCACCCGCCGCCATAACTTTCAAAAATCCTCTACGTTCCATTCTAATCATTCCCTCTCTTTAGCCTGCTGGGGTTATGGCTACCGTTTTTTGCGCTTTGTCATCTTCTGAATTAACAAAATCAACTACCAATGTCCCCGGACCGGTCACTTTTAACGGAAACTGAATCACGGGATTTTGACTTGTTGCTACATCCAAATCAAAATGAGCCACTGTTGTTCCGTTATACGTAGCGGTAATTTCTTTCATATAAAAACGGGGAAATGTTTTACCGGATTCTTTATCTTTGGTAAATCCCGTATCCATTTTATGAATAATGATGATTTTGGCTTTCACCACATCACCTACTTTATAACTTTGGTCTAAAATTTTTACTACGCCTCTTAATTCCATTTCTATCTCCTCCTCAACCGCATCCGCCGAGAGCGACTCTGACATTTTGTGATGCTTTAAAAATTTTCCCTTTATTGGTCTTTGCCAAAATTACGACATCTTGGGTTTGACCCATTTTGACGTTGACGTACAAGTATGCGATACCGCTTGCGGGAGTCAAATCAAAAGAGATTGCTTTGTTAGCTTTGTTTTTTGTCGTTAGAACCGTAATATTGCTAATATAGTTATCGGCGCTCATCGGATGATTAATAGTCACCTCTACTGGGACAACCGCACCGTTTTCAGGTGCTTCAGGGATATTAAGTGTCATGATAGAACTTCCGTCTTCCGCCTTTTTCCCCGACAAATAATCATTCAGCAACTCAGCAAACGGCATCTCTACCGCCTCTTCCGCCGCACTCAATCCATGGCGGAAAAGAACCGGATTGAGCAATCCGATGGTTGCAAGGGCAAATGTCCCTTTTATGAAACTGCGTCTTTCCATATTTTCCTCTCTTTCAAAAAAAATCATCTTGTATTATAACTGCAAGACAAATTTAAACAATTTTATAATTGCTTGAATTTACCTTGTACGGGGATTCCCGTACAAGAAAAAGAATTAGTTGAAAAAGTCGCGATAAAGACCTTTACCCCATTCAACAAGTCCTTTACCTCCGGCAAGACCGTCAGCACCGTCCCATTTTTCCATAGTACCGGCATTGGCAAAGCCGAATGATTTTTTGGTTTCATCATAGGCATATTCAGCGTGAACTGAAATAGCGCGCATCGGATCACCCGCAACGGCAGAATAACAAACGGTAAGAGGAGAAGTCCATGTTTTTTGGCTAAGTTCTGTTCCTGCAAGGTATTTAACAATGTTGTTAGCAACAATTTTACCTTCGGTATTCGCTGTATTTCCCGATTTAGAGAAGCCCATCGGACGAACGTCACCTGTACAGAATACGTTTTTATCCCCGATAACTTGGTAGGTAAACGGATCGATGTTCGCTTCACCTTTGTTAAATACACTGTCTTTCGCCACACCGGCAATTTCGAGCAATTTATTACCACGGACACGGCTGTAAAGGGCTGCGTCTGTGAAATCGATCTCTTCACCGAGTTCAGTAACGATTTTTTGTTTATTCGGATCGATACTGGTAATGGTTGTACTCGGCATATAGGTGATGTAATCTTTATATAATTTTTCAAACGCGGAGTGGAAACCGTCGGCTTTGATCGTAATGTTTGGATTTTCATCCAAGATGACCACTTTACCTTTGATCTTATTGCGTTTCATGTAATCCGCGATCAAACAGCTGCGCTCATACGGCCCAGGCAAACAACGGTAGTTTCCTCCGGGAACAGTTTGAACGAACACGCCGCCTTCCATGTTTTCGATTTTAGATTTAAGGGTCAACGTTTCACTACCGGCGATGAATGCACCCGGGAATTTTGTTCTTAGTGCTGTTTCAAGCTCGATATCACCTTTGGTCCATTTTGAGTAATCGTAATCGATCCCCGGAGCCAATACCAATACGTCATATTTTACGATACCTTCATTGGTATAAACCGTCTTAGACGTACGATCAATTTCGTGTGCTGTCGCTTGTAAAAATGTATAGTTACCGTTACGGGCACCTTCTAAAAAATCGTGGGTAATAAAATCCAAAGGCAACACTCCGGTCGCTACCAAGTTACTGATAAACCCCGACATAAAGACGGATCGTTTATCCATCAAAACAACATCAACTTTCGGATTGGCCTTTTTAACATATTTAGCGATCGTCAAACCTGACGGCCCTGCACCGACGATTACTACACGTGGTCCTTTAGCTGCAGGAATCGGAGCGGGTGAAAGCAAAATGCTTTGTGATGCAGCTTTAGCTCCCCCCTCATTTCCTTTTGCATAACCGCTTGATGCAGCAACAGTAACTGCCGCCAATCCGGTAAATTTCATTGCGTCTCTTCTTGATAGCGCCATCGTAAACTCCTTCGTTTAAGTATAAGATTTTTGTATCGGCCAGCAGTGTATCTACGCTAACCTTAATGATTTTTAAATATTAATAATACTTATCTTATGTGAATTATTAAGCCGGATTAAATCTCACATACTTATCACTAAAATAGCCTGAAAATAGCGAAAAAAGAGTTGTTTATCACATTAGTAACAAAAAAAATTTACATATTGATATGTTTAATTTATGATTTTGTGTGATATTAATGTGATGCATAATTCGTGGTCACATTAAAGTACAAAATGCTATGATTAAGGAAATCATTTAATATCAAGAAGGTGTGAGTATGGAAATTAACGATTGCCAAAGCTTGGAAGAGGTACGTCATCATATTGATGACCTGGATGACCGAATCGTCGAACTGATTGCCGCTCGTAACGCATACGTTAAACAAGCCGCAAACTTCAAACATTCTATAGATGAAATAAAAGCAAATGAACGGATGGAAGCAGTTATGGATCGGGTCAGATCACGTGCTATGGAATTTGGAGTCTCTCCCAATCTTTTAACGAAACTCTATTCTATTATGATTGATGCTATGGTCGAAGCGGAAATTTCTGAATTCAGGAACGCTAAATCACTTTAAAAAGGGGGTCAAAATGAATTTTTTAGATTTGGAAAATCCTTATATTCTCTTGTATTTTGTACCACTTATTTTTGCAGTTCTTTATATATTGGTAAGTTTTTTTGGAGAGCGAGGAGAATAAATCATTCTCCCTTCCACTGCTAAAATCGGGTTACTTCACCCCGGCAAAGTGCCATTATCACTTTACCTTGTAGTATTTCATTTTTATAGAGGCTGTGATGGTGAGTGACCTGCGTCGTTTGAGATGGATCAAACAAAATCATATCAATCGATGAACCTACCTTGATTTCCCCTGCATGTATCCCGATTTGTTCTGCAGGTGCATTAGATGCAACCTCTACCAATTTTGACATGTCTATCACATTTTTTTGAATCAAATACGTATAAAGCAACGGTAGATACTCGGCAATAGAAGTTGTCCCCACATGCGCATCGTAAAACGTAATATCTTTATGTATATCGGAATTCGGCTGATGAAGTGATGTGAGCGAATGTATATCTCCACGTCTCAACGCGTCAATTAGCTCTAAACGTTTAGCTTCATTCACCAACGGCGGATTGATCTTGGCATCGGTGTCAAACCCTAAACATGCTGAATCGTTTTTAAAGAGATGGTGAATCGCTACTTCGCATTCCACAGTCACTCCCGCTTTTCTTGCAGCCGTAATCAACTCAATCGATCGGGGTTCTGTGATACTTTTAAATACAATTTTAATTCCGAAGTGACGTGCTATTTCAATCATCGAAGCGACATGCACCACTTCGGAGAGCGGTGATATCCCCGGCAATCCGAGCTGTGAGGCAACTGCCCCATCCGACATGACTCCGCTTTCAGTCAAACTCTTCTCTTCCGCTTTATAAAAAAGTGCTTTATTCGCCATTTTCAAATATTGGGCGATCCGGCTGATAAGATTGTAATCGGCAAGCGTTGCAGTGTGCACAGCAACCGAGCCTTTTTTGAGCATGATGGCGATATTACTCAACGCCCCCGATTCATTCAATGCACTGACGGTACTTTCAATCGTTGCACCGTTGGGCAAATAACGATGTTGTTGCACAAATTCGAGAGTAATTTCATTGTCGATTCGCGGGTGGGTATCACTGGATAATACGGCAGTTGTCACTCCTCCGCTTAGAGCCCTGGTCGAGAGCTTTTCAAGATTCGTACGGCTTAACTGAGAATCTTTTAGCCGCACATCGGTATCCACAAGGCCGGGGATCAAATAACACCCCTCGGCTTTTAGTATTTCATCACCGCTGAGATTTTCACCGATCTGGGTAATAACCCCCTCTTCGATTCTCACATCGCCTTTGCGTTGCCCTCGTGCATCACAGATAATGACGTCAGAAATGACCATAATTAACTCCCGTTCGCTATAATTACGTCATTTTAATCTATGTAACGTTTAAAAAGGGTTAGAGTGCGCAAAATCATACTGTTGATATTTCCTATGATTGCACTCATGGCTGCTCCATCAGCGTATGAGCAAGGCAAGAAGCTCTATTTTTCAAAAGGGTGCAACGGCTGTCACGGTATTTCCGCTGAAGGAACCAACATCTACCCCGCCCTTGCTTATCGTCGTAAAGCATTATTGACCTCTAAACTAAAACGGCTAAGATCCAAACAAGGCGATACACAACTGGCACAGCTAATGATCCCTTTTGCAATGAAACTTACCGACTCCCAAATTGATGCCATTACAACTTTTCTAAGTGAATATTACGAACAAAAAAGTAAAAAGCATTATGAGCCCGATGATTCTAATACAGGAGATGGCAGTTCATGAAACTACTTGTGAGTGCACTGGAACACTCTGCCAATGTCCATTTAAACTATCTCGTCAAAGAGTTGGGCGATGATGTTATCTTATCAGGGATTTTTGACGCATCTCTCGGTGAGAGTATCGTCGATCTGCGCGCAACCTCGGTAATGGGATTTGTAGATGCAATCAAAAAGCTCCCCTTTTTCTTCCGATTAAAAGATCAAATGGTGGAATTGGCTGAAGAAGTTGACAAGGTGCTTCTCATCGATTCATCGGGGTTCAACCTCCCCCTGGCGAAAGCGATACGCAAACGCTATCCGGAAAAAGAGATCATCTACTACATTCTCCCTCAAGCATGGGCTTGGAAGAAAAAACGGATCCCCGTACTCGAAAAAACGATTACCCGTCTATGCTCCATCCTCCCATTCGAACCTATGTATTACTCCCCGACAGCTCCCATAGAGTATGTCGGTCATCCGCTTCTCGATGAGATCACCATCCGAAAAGAGAGTCTTGATCCTACAGGGAAAATCACTTTTATGCCGGGAAGCCGACCGGGAGAGATTAAACGCCTGATGCCTATTTTTCAGCAATTGCGCCCGATGTTAGATTCTCGAGCATTGCTCGTCATACCTCCCCATTTTACAACGGAACAAATTGCAGAGCTTTACGGTGATGTTTCGACGTTTGAGATAACCCATGAAGCGCACCAGAGTTTGGCGGAATCCGATTTTGCCTTTATCTGCAGCGGTACCGCAACACTGGAGGCGGCTCTAATCGGCACGCCGTTTATCCTCACCTATATAGCAAAAAAACTCGATTATGCGATTGCATCGAGACTGGTTAAACTTGACTATCTCGGATTGGGAAATATCTTATTTTCTTACGAATACCAACGTCCGCTTCATCCTGAATTCATCCAAAACGAAGTCACGGCACAAAATCTGTATAATGCCTATAGGAAAATGGATAAAGAAGCGTTTTTCAACGATGCCGGACATCTTCGGGGTCTGCTGGAACACGGCAGTGCGGCACGCGTAAGTCAGATTATTAAGGAACACAATGTTTAGAATTTTTTCGTGGATCAAAACCAAAATAAATAACTTTACCGATGAGAAGATCATCCCGTATGTTTTTACCCTCAGCGACGGTCCGATGCTCTTTAGGGATTTGCTCAAAACCAATAAAATGTATCAGGACGGATTGAAACTGGAAGGGAAAATACCCGGATTTCGACTCAGTACCGGAAGAAGTTTTCTGGTCTTTATCGGAATTTGGAATCTGATCATTTTACCTTTTGCGATCGCATTTCACCCCTTTTTAGCAAAAATCGACTGCCATTTGCTGATTATTATGGCGATCTTATTTACCGGGATGTTCTTTGCGACGTATGCCCTGTATAAAGAGTACTTGATCGATACAGTTGCGCTGAAGATTATCAAAAACGCATGGGAAAACCATTTTCCCCATTTTGATTATGATCTTCATTCCAAAGAGGTGGCGAAGATTTATTCGGAAGCGCTGGACAAAGAGATACCGCATAAAAATATGCAGCTCTATATTTTGGATAAATTGGTCGAAAACAAATAATGCGTTAGCGGCTTAGGGCAATCACCCGAGCCAAATCGCTGTCCATATTGAGCAAGTGATTACGAAACCAATCCCCCAACCGATCTTTCACATATGCTTTGGCAAACATCAGCTTGGCGCTTGATGCTTTCTCTCTAAAATACTTCATCTCATCTAGCGCTTTTTGGTGTTCTTGTTTATGTTCGGCTTTGTTCGGATAAACGATCCGTTCCATATCCGCCTCTTCTTCGGCGAAATGGTTCTGAGTATGGAGTATAACCGCATCAAAAGCGGCTAAAAGCTCACTGTCGGGAGCATTCTTGAGGATTTCATACAAATCATAGAACTCTTCGTGTCTTTTATCGATAGAGTCTACACCGACTTTTAAAGCATCCGGTAAAGGGGACATTGAGAACCTTTTTATTAAAGGTATTCAATTATCGTTCTACACAGTGCTGTTATGTTTACTTTTTATATTTTCCCAAAATACCCATGAAATTCGGGACATTCGCGGCACCGTCATAGCGACCGATTTTTTTGCCGTTTGCATCGAGAAAATGAAATGTCGGGGTTCCGATATATCCCAATCCTTCCGGAATAAAATCGTTGTGAATATCAATATGCACCGGAACATACGATTTTGCTACTTCGGACATCACCATTTTCTCTTCAAAAACTACATCCGTCATGTAGTCACACGCAGGACACCCCTCTTTGGAGAGCATGACCATCACATTTTTTTTCTCTTTTTTCGCCTGTGCCAATGCGGCATCGTATGACGGTGCCCATTTGAGCTCGGCAAGTGCGCAACTCGCCAATAATGAAAGTGCTAATATAATTTTTCCCATAATTACTGTCCTAGGTGTTTGATAAATTCTTGAGGCTCTTTGAACCCGACGATATCGGCATCTTTCTGATGCACTCCGTTTTCATCAAAAAACAAAATCGCCGGAGGACCGAAAATACCGAATTTGCTGCTGATCTCTTTTGCCTTATCATCATTAGCTGTCAGATTGACCTGTACGAGAACGTATTGATCCATTGCTGTTTTAACGCTTTCGTCGCTAAAGGTTTTGGATTCATACTCTTTGCACGCCGTACACCAGTCGGCATAAAAATCGACCATTACTTTTTTCCCTTTATTTTGCGCCAAAATAGCATCCAACTCTTGGAGAGAGGTTATTTTTTCAAAACTTTTATGCTGCGGCTGATTCACACTGGCCGATACTTGGTTGGGGAGAAAAGGATTGAGCGGATGGAGAGGATTGGTCGCACCTGCCATACCGCCCAAAAGCAATGACATACCGTAAAGGAAGATAATAATCCCAAGCGCTTTTTTATTGGCTCGCTGACATCGGATACAACGCCCTCTGATCTGTTCTAACGCACCCATATTGACGGCAACGAATACAGCCAAGGCTCCCCACAACATCATTGAAATATTTTCATCCAGGATACGGCTGATCATCCAGATCGAAATTCCGATCAACATTACCCCAAAAATCGATTTGATATTATCCATCCATACACCGGGTTTCGGCATAAATTTGCCGGCACTGGTGCCGATTGCGATCAAAGGAACCCCCATACCGATACTGAGAGAGAAAAGAGCTATTCCACCCAGCAGTGCATCACCCGTCTGACCGATATAGATCAATGCTCCCGCCAGCGGTGCGGCAACACACGGTCCAACGATCAATGCGGACAAGAATCCCATAATCGCGATTCCCACGACACCGCTTTGTGAACCGCTGATCTTGGTGATTTTAGACTGGATTACATTGGGAATTTGCAGTTCGAACAAATCGAACATCGACATCGCCAAAACAACGAAAATCAGAGAGAACAGTGTAATGATCCATGGCGTTTGAAACGCCGCTTGCAGATTCGCTCCGAAAAGTCCTGCCAAAATACCGGCAATCGTATAAGCGACTGCCATCGAAAGAACATAGACGACTGAGAGCCAAAATGCCCGTTTTGTCCCAAGTCCGGCACCTTGTGCCATAATCACCGATGAAATAATCGGAATCATCGGGAATACGCACGGCGTCAATGCCAATAAAAGCCCGAAACCGAAGAAACTCAAGATAATAAACCAAAGGCTTCCCCCTTTGATCACTCCTGCAATCTGATCCGTTTCAGACTCTTTTGCCACTGATTTGGCTTGAGCCTGCGGTATCGGAGCCGCTTCAACCGCTTTAGCCTCTGTTACAGAGGCTTTTTTGACAGGTGCCGCCAATGATTCTTTCATCGGAACCGTATCGGCATTCAGCGTTACGTCCAAGGTTTTTTCGATCGGTTCATAGCACAATCCTGCGGAAGAACACCCCTGATACGAAATCTTTACCTTCACCTTTTTTTCACCGCTCAACTCTTTTGTTTTTTCCAGAGCAATGCGTATTGCCGGTGAGGATTCATAAACGCTCTCACCATCGAGCTGGATCGGTTTAGCCATCGTGATTGCTTTAAAATCGATCCCGTCATTTTTATCAGCATCTTCTACTTTTAATTTATCGGAATAAATATGGATCTGATCCCCCATAATCAGCTCCACGCCGATCGTTTTGCCATCAACCATTTTAGCTGACGGTTTAAACGCCTCATCCGGCTGTAAAAAACCGACTCCGAAAACATTGAAAGAAATAAGTAAAAACAATAGCCAACGCATATAAAAACCTTATCGTAATTTCTGCTCAATTTTACCGCATTTAACTGTTACCTACCTCATAGAGAAACATTGTTAATATTTTTCAGCTTACTCATAGCCTCAGATGCTACACTACAGCCATTGTTACGAACGTCAAAGGAATAAATCATGTCTAACCGCCTAGCCCTTGAGGATTCCCCTTATTTACAACAGCACAAAGATAATCCGCTCAATTGGTATCCGTGGTGCGACGAAGCGTTTGAAAAAGCCCGTACTGAGCATAAAGCAATCTTTATCTCTATCGGTTACAGCAGCTGCCATTGGTGTCATGTGATGGAACATGAGGTGTTTGAAAACAGTGAAATCGCCAAGTTTGTCAATCAGCACTTCATCTGTATCAAAGTCGATCGCGAAGAGCGTCCCGATATCGACAAACATTACCAAGAACTCCATACCCTCCTCAACCGCCGAAGCGGCGGATGGCCTCTGTCGATTTTCTGCACCCCGCAGAACAAACCTTTTTATGCCGCTACCTATATTCCGCCATACAATCGCGAACGGATGATGGGGTTCAGTGAACTCACCGCCATAATTGCCGAAAAAGTGGCGGCGAATGACGAAAAACTGTTCCAAAACGCAGATGAAATCACAACCTTTCTCCAGCCTAAAAAAGAGCCGGTTCAGGCAACGGCTTTAAATGAAAAGATTATCCTCCAATTTACGCTTCAGGCACAGCATAACTATGACACTGATAACGGCGGCTTTTCAAAATCACCGAAATTTCCTCATGTTTCAACCTTGCGTACCTTGATGGATATTGACCGGATTGCTTCTAATGATGAGATAAAAACAACACTGACGCATACTCTTGATTCAATGGTTTTAGGGGGAATGTATGACCATATCGACGGTGGGTTTTGCCGCTACAGTACCGACGATGTATGGTTGGTGCCGCACTTTGAAAAAATGACCTATGACAACGCCCTGCTGTGCGGTTTGTATGCAGAAGCAGGGATTCTTTATAGCAATGACAGCTATCTGCGCATCGCTCGTGAAAGTGCCGATTTTATGCTCCGTTTCATGATGGAGGATAATCTGTTTTACAGTGCGAGTGATGCTGACAGCGACGGTGAAGAGGGCAAATATTTCGTCTATTCTTACACAGAAATCATTGCAGCACTCGAAAAATGCGCTATTGCCGATCCGCACAAAGCCGCTAGAATGATCGGTGCATCTGCGGAAGGAAATTTTGAGGGGCATTGCATCATACGATTCACATCCCATGAACGCCCCGAATGGTTTGAAGCTCTGTGTTTAGAGTTGCGTCATCTGCGTCAATCACGTACCTATCCGTTTATAGACCGAAAAGTGATTACCGCGTGGAATGCCATGATGATCAAAGCATTGTTGATTTTGGGACGTCATACCCCATCCTATCGGACACAGGCAATTGCGTGTTTGAGCAGACTCACCGAAACGATGGTAATCGAGGAACAGTTAAAGCACTCTGCCCTCATCCACAAAACACCGAAAATAGACGCTTTTTTAGAGGACTATGCCTATCTTTGCACTGCATTGATCGAAGCGTATCAATCGACCTTGGAAGAAACCTATCTCATTCAGGCACAACGCTTCGCCAATAAAGCATTGGAACTCTATTATGAAGAAGGAAAATGGTATTTCAGCCGCGGTGCATTTACCACAATCGCCGAATTGGATGACGGTACCTACCCGAGTGCCATGGCGGTTATGATCGATGTCTTGCTCAGTCTCGGGATTCTGGTCGATCCGAAATATCGCCATTTTGCTTACAAAAGCCTCGAATTTGTTTCGATCAAACTCATGAAGACCCCGATCTATTATCCGACTCTTACCGAGCAGACGATCCGTTATCTCAAAGAACAGCGGCTTATAAAAGGATCATCCAAGGACCTCTTGCAACTCTGTGGAACCTTTCTCTATCCTTTCGTTCTTCTCAAAAATGATGAGACGCTAAATGAACTGACGGTTTGCGGTGAGAACGCCTGTTTCACCGCTACGAAAGACGGCTCCAAACTTGACGAATTAATCGCTTCAACGCTATAATGGAGCATTATAAGGAGTAAATATGGGCAGTAAACACTCTATGGCTACATCAGAAATCGCCGAAGCAGAAAAAATCGAAGAAGTAGTACACGAAGACCGCCGAAAAGATTCCGCACCCCCTATAGATGAAAAACGCAAAAGAGGTGCACAAGAAGAACGTTTTCCTGTTTGGGTCAAAAAATCGGTATTGGAATACGAAGAAGAGCTCAAAAAACTCCAAATTGAACTTCTGAAACTCCAAAACCATGTTAAAGACAAGGGATTGAAAATTTTGATGATCTTCGAAGGGCGTGATGCTGCCGGCAAAGGGGGAACGATCAAACGGATTACCGAACATTTGAACCCGCGCGGTGCACGTATCGTAGCTCTCGAAAAACCTTCCGATGTCGAAAAAACCCAATGGTATTTCCAACGCTATATCGAACACCTTCCAAGCGGAGGTGAAATGGTCTTTTTCGACCGCAGTTGGTACAACCGGGGCGGTGTCGAGCCGGTTATGGGATTTTGTACCGAAGATGAACATCAAGAGTTTTTGAACCATGTCGCCGAATTTGAACACATGCTCGTCAACTCCGGGATCATCCTCTTTAAATTTTACTTTTCCGTCTCCAAATCAGAGCAGGCCCGACGATTTAAAGAACGAAAAACCGATCCTCTGAAACAATTCAAACTCTCTCCTGTTGATGCAAAATCTCAGGAGATGTGGGATAAATACACTGAAGCCAAGCACTCCATGCTCCGCGCTTCCCACACCGGAAATGCACCATGGATCATTATCCGCTCCGACAACAAGAAAAAGGCCCGCCTGAACTGTATCAAATACATTTTATCCAGTGTCAAATACCCTACTAAAAGTTCGTTGGATTTAAAAACATCGAAGAAGATTCTGATTTGGGGAGAAGAAGAGATCAAGCTTTTGGAAATGGGAATCAAGAAGGGCTAACCCCGACATGGGGTTAGAGGAATGTTAAAATCTCTTTTTCAATATCCTCTTTTTCGATGACGATCGGCTGTGCAATCGGTTTTTTAAACAAACCTTTGATCATATCCGGAATCGTCACTTTTGCCGTAGCGGCAATCGAGTGAAGAGCATCTATATCGTTCGTATCCTTCTCTCCGGTCAATGCATTGGCAATCGTCGGAGAGAACTTAGTCCACTCAGCTGTCGAATAAATAATTGTTTTGATCGGTTTGGTTGCACAGCAATCGTATGCTTTGAAACAGGTTGCCGTATGCGGATCCATCAAATAGCCGTGATCAAACGCCTCTTTTATGTACCCTTTTCCTTCCGCACCGTTACAATAATCAGCGGCAAAGACAGTTTGGAGTTTCATCGTTTCATCATCACTAAGAGCATAAAAACGTTCTGCTTCTAACGCGGACATTAACTCTTTTGTTCGCTCGTGACCGAACAGATCAAAGAGGATGCGCTCGACATTGCTGGAGATCAAAATATCCATTGCAGGAGAAGTCGTCGCGATAACATGCTCTCCGCGCAGATCATATCGACCCGTATTGATCAACCGTGTAAGGACATTGTTCTCATTCGAAGCAATAATGATCTTCTCAACCGGAAGTCCCATCTTAAAGGCGTAATATCCCCCAAGAGCATTCCCGAAATTTCCGCTCGGGACGTTAAGATAGACTTTGTCACCCATAGCAATTACATTCTGACGTACCAATTCCAAATAGCTGTGGATATGATAAATAATTTGGAAAATAATCCGTCCGAAATTGACTGAATTGGCCGCAGAAAGGGAGATATTTTTAGCTTTTAACGCAGTTTTAAAGGTTTGCGAACCGAGCAAACGCTTCAGTGCACTTTGTGCATCGTCAAAATCCCCTTTAATCCCGATGACTTTCAGATTGCTCGCATCTTCCGTCACCATTTGCAGGCGCTGTACATCGGACGTCCCACCGTCAGGATAGAGACAAGCAACACGGACATTCGGACGATTTTTAAACGTCTCCAGTGCCGCAGGACCGGTATCACCGCTGGTTGCTGCCAAAATCAGATATTCTTCACCACGTTTTTGAGCGATCGATGAAAGGACGACACCGAAAGGTTGAAGGGCCATATCTTTAAACGCTCTGGTCGGCCCGTGATAGAGTTCGCTGACATACAAATCATCACGAACTTTTACAACCGGTACCGGATTGGAGGGATCATCAAACTTGTCATACAGTGATAACGCTTCATCAATAACCGATCCATCAATATCAATTGCAAGTGTTGTCAATAAATCTTTCGCAAGTGCTTTATAGCTTGAATTCAAATGTTTAGAAAGGAACGCTTCGCCCAAATTAGGCAATTCGCTCGGAACATACAACCCGCCAAACGATGCTATGGGACTTAAAATCGCCTCTGAAAAGGTGACCTCTTGTGGATGGATTCCGTCATTTCCGCGTGTTTCAATAAATTTCATTAGATCCGCTTTATAAAATTTTCGTGATTATAACAAAGAGGCCATCAGGAAAGGCTTAGAAAAGAAAAAGTTAGCTCAAACCTCCTCTAAAGTCCAAATCCCCTAAAATACGTTCAATAAACGCGAGGAAGCTACAAATGCCATTTTCCACACTCGGACTCTCATCCCCCATACAACGTGCACTGAAAGAAAGCGGCTTTGTACACCCTACTCCTATTCAGGAAAAGGTGATTCCTCTCGTAAAATCGGGACATGATATCATGGCACGCGCACAGACGGGAAGCGGGAAAAGTGCGAGCTTTATCTTGCCGATTTTGGAACTCTGGTCTGCGCGCGTCGGAGAGGGAAAAGCGAAAATCAAAGCACTAATCCTCACCCCGACACGTGAACTGACCCTTCAGGTTGCCGAAGCCTTTGAAACGTTCGGAGCATTTTTGCCGAAAAAACCGAAAGTAGTGAGCGTCATCGGAGGAGAGAGCATCGGAGATCAGCTCTACGCCATCCAACAAGGGTGTGATATCCTTGTCGCAACCTCAGGGCGATTGCTCGATGTCGTGAAAAAAAAGCAGATGAATCTTTCCCATCTTGATTTTTTTGTCCTCGATGAAGCAGATAAAATGCTGGACCTCGGATTTGCCGAAGAGTTGGAACTAATCTTAAAAGAGATACCTGCACAGCGTCAAAATCTCCTTTTTTCAGCTACCTATCCACCGAAAATGGTTGCCATAGCCTCCAACATCACCCAAAACCCGGTAGAGGTTACACTCGATTACGAAGAACCGACGGTACTGAGTATTACCCAAAGAGTTATCGAAGTCAATCATGAAAATCGCGGTCCTCTGCTCCGACATCTGCTCAAGACGGAAAAGTGGGAGCAGGTACTTGTCTTTATGGCGAACAAACGTGCCGCCGATAATATTGCTATGAAATTCAAAAAATACGGTTTTCTGGCCGATTCGTTTCACGGCGACCTCATCCAGGAGGATCGTACCTACACGCTCAATCAGTTCAAAGCCAAAAAAATCCGCATTCTCTTTGCCACCGACATTGCAGCTCGCGGACTGGATATCGATGATATCACCTGTGTCGTCAACTTCGACCTCCCCCGCTCTCCAGCAGATTATATCCACCGTATCGGACGCACTGCCAGAGCCGGTAAATCAGGGATAGCCGTTTCCTTCATCTCCTATGAAGATATGGATCATTTTAAACTGATCGAAAAACGGAGCAACATCAAACTCGATCGGGAACAAATAGAAGGCTTTGAATTGCAGGGGACACCTCCGCCTAAAGTGCGCGGACCGGAACCGGTCAAAGGAAAAGGGAAAAGTAAAAAAGACAAATTACGGGAACAAGCGGAAAAAAGTGGTAAAAAAACCGATTCATAATTAATACTTTTAATAAACTCACACTAACTTCACACTCTTAAGCGTATACTGAAACCGATTTTCTATAATTTTTTTTTATAGTAATCTAATACGCGAACACTCGCAATAGAGGAATATACATGAAGAAAAATCAGATAAAATATCTACTCGGAGGAATATTGTTCCTTTGTTTAGGAGTAGAACAAGCGTATGCTATCCCGAGTTTTGCCCGTCAGACAGGTTTTGATTGTACCGTCTGTCATACTGTTTTCCCGGAATTAACCCAAGCAGGCCGGGAATTCAAATTACGCGGCTATACGATGAACAACAGTGAAAAAGGTAAAATGTTTCTTCCATTATCCGCAATGGTTATGGCAGATGTAACCAAATCATCGGATAGAACCGATATGCCGAAAGACGGCAAAATAGTTATCCCCCAAGTCAGCCTATTTTATGGTGGAAAAATAACCGATAAATCCGGTGCATTTATTCAATTAACGTATGACGGAACAGAGCTTTTAGGAAAAACCGATATCGCTCATCACATCGGTATGGATAATATGGATATCCGATATGCCGATGCGACAACCTTGGCAGATAAAGAGTTGGTGTATGGAGTCACCGTCAATAATAATCCAACCGTATCCGATCTATGGAACAGCGTGCCTGCGTGGGGGTTCCCATATGCTTCATCTGCTATTGCCAACACTCCCAGTGCCGGTGTAATGGCAGACGGCGGTTTAGGTCAAGCAGTTGGTGGCGTCGGCGCATACGCATTGTGGAATGATTTACTTTACGCTGAAATGGCCGTATACCGCAGTGCAAAACCCGGCGGTATCATGGGGATTTTTGGTTGGAAAAATCAAGACTTGAAAGGGGATGCTTCTCTTGTTCAGGGAACTACACCTTACATCCGGATAGCATTGCAGCACTCTTATGATAACAGCTATATCATGCTTGGCGGTTATACCTTGAGAACGGTTATTAATCCGGCTGTCGTTTCTAATACAGACGGCTCACTCGATACCTATAATGACCGTGCTGTGGATGCAGAATATCAATATACAAACGGTAGCAACAGCATAACAGCTACAGCTACAAAGATTTGGGAAAAACAGACACTTGACTACAGTGCCGCAAACGGAGGAGCTGATAATCTGAACAATTCCCTCTCAACAACAAAAGCTAAAGTAAGTTATTACTATGATCAAAAATATGGTGTCTCTTTAGGCACTTTTGCAACATCCGGTACGGCTGATGCCACTAAATACGGAACCTTTAATGCTTCTCCAAACAGCAGAGGAGAAATTGCCGAAGTTGACTATCTTCCGTTACAGAATATCAAATTAGCTTTGCAATACACCAAGTATGACAAATTTGACGGTGCGAGCAAAAATTACGACGGTGCAGGCCGGAATGCATCCGACAATAACAATCTTTACTTTCTCGCTTGGTTTATGTTTTAACCATAATCTCAGTCCCTCAAAAGGGACTGAACCGCCTATGGATTTAAAGATGAACAAAATGATAATTAGAAACTTCATTCATCAAACATTCACAATTATTGATTAATATATCTTCATCAAATATTTTGGAAATACGAGTGCAAACAATATTTATAAAATATCTGCTTACGGTGGCATTGTTTACAACCACATTTGTAGACTGTGTACGTACCTGTAAGTTTTATCTGTTCAATAAACTTTAACAGCTCCGCCTACCACCTAAATTCCCACTCCCAACCAAGCGCATTTAAACACGATTGAAATGCTTTTTTTCGGTTTGCTTCATTATAGTCTTCCGGCATCATATACAAAGAAGGATAATAATACCCTCTGGAAAAATAACCGAAACCGTAGGGATAATATCGTGCCGGACTAGCCGTATAACCGGCTTGAAACGGAGAATACAAAATCAAGGGCGGATAGAGGGTCGCCGATTCTTTCTCACATTTATATTTGTCCTCTGCAAAATCTTTTTCATTTTTAATCGGATGTTCCCATTTCGACGCGCATCCGATCAGCATAAAAGATGCCGTGACTATGGTTATGAGAGGTACTATGACCGGACGAAAAGATACTTTAAAAGTGCTCATATAGCTCATAACGACACCCTTTTAATCGTGATCTAACTGTTTAATATTTTTTGCTTTTCAGCTTCAAATTCCGCTTCAGAAATAATACCGTCATCCAACAACGTTTTTATTTTTGCCAGTAAATCATATTTATTGGTCGGATCTTCTTCTTTCACTTTCGGTATTAATTTCATTGCCCGACCAATTAATAGATAGAGTAAAACACCGATAAAAGGGAGGAAAAAAACGACCAGAAGCCAAACAACCTGCATTAAATCCTCTTGGAACTTTGAGGTAATAATGTCCATCAATGCCCATACCCAAATAATAAAAAAACCGACGACAATAAAAATTAAAAACAATTCCATTCCGATTAACATTTCCATATCACACTCCTTTCACTTTTTTACCAAAGTATACTCATGAATTTGTTTACTTCACATTTAATCCATTAATGGCGGATCTGTTTGGGCAACCCCCTTACAGTCTTATTCCGGTAACAACGTCCGGCTCTTCACAACTGCAATCTATTTTGATGCAGAGAATACTCTCAGCCTACACCGGTAACGGTGATACAACCAGTTCCAAAACACTCGCTACGGCGTAATAAGAGCGGTGTATCACTATCAGTTTGGAGCTTTTAGCGCATCGTGCGAGCTGCATATCGATGCTGGAATCTGGAGTACAGCACTGCTTGTCAATCCTGATCTAACTCTTCCTAACCACGTGAAAATGATCCATTCGATCTCTTAGAGATTAGAGAGTAATTTGTGTCCCTACACCCTCAGAGGTAAAGAGTTCAAGCAAGATTGCATGTTCGATACGCCCGTCGATAATGTGGGCTTTATGAACCCCCGCATCCACGGCTTCAAGACATGAATCCACTTTCGGAACCATTCCGCCGACAATCGTTCCATCGGCTTTTAACGCTTCTACCTGCTCTTCACTCAGTGTTGAGAGAAGCTCTTTGTCTTTGTTTAACACACCCGGAGTGTCAGTCATAAAGATTACTTTGCATGCACCGATAGCCGCCGCGACTGCCGAAGCCGCAAGATCAGCATTGATATTGTATCCCGGATGCCCGACGATAGGATCGGCACCGATAGGGGCGATGACCGGAATAAAACCTTCGCGAAGCAAATTATGAATCACATCGGATTTAACATTTTCGACACGACCGGTAAGACCGAATTTCGCTTCATCTTTCGGTTTTGCCATCAGGAAATGGGCATCTTTCCCGCTAATTCCGATCGCTTTTGCCCCATATGAGTTTAACAACGATGTGATCTCTTTGTTAATCTCTCCGCTGAGTACCATTTCAACAATCCGCATCACTTCCGGTGTACTGACACGTTCACCGTCAATAAATTCGGTCGGTATTTTTAAATCCCCGAGCAACTGACTGATACGGTTCCCTCCGCCGTGGACGATAACCACTTTGACCCCAACAAGATGAAGCAATACGATGTCTTGTGCAAATTTAGCTTTGAGTTCATCCGAACTTTGAGCTGAACCGCCATATTTGATCACAACGATTTCATCGCGAAACTCTTTGATGAACGGCATTGCGTCCATCAGGGTTTTTACAGTATCAATCTTTTTTTGCATCGGTATATTCCTTGACTGTGTTTATCAACGTTTCATCCAACTCTATGCTGAGTTCCAAACACGAGAGGGCGAGATTAAAGGACGACATTTTAACAAAGTCTTTCTGAGTTACCAAGAGACTCGTTGCTCCGGTTCGCTCTATAATCGCTTCAAGTTCCCCTTGCGTAAACATATGGTGATCTTCAAAATAGATTTTTTCGCTCACTTCGGGTAAATAGTTATCCAGACGCTCCGGTCGCGCGATCGCCGTCACCAATACCATCTTATCGGTTGGATGAGTGACACTGACGGATCGCGTGAACGATTTCCCCTCATACAGCATCACGACACACTTATCTCCCCACAACCGTTCCCGATAGGCGCCGGAGGGGAGACAAAACCGGTTCGGAGTTGCTACGTCTATCACCAAATCAAGTTTCTCGATGGAATGTTTGCCGTATCCGTCATCGAGAAATACGACTTCGCATCCCATAGCCTTGGCTTCGGCGATTCCACGTTCTCTGATTTCACTGACGATAACCGTGGCATTAGGAAGGTTTTTGGCATAAAGCATCGCTTCATCCCCGCTTTTAATCACATCGCACAGAATAGTCGACTTGTCTTTGACCACGACCATCCCGCGACTTTTGCGCCCGTATCCGCGTAAAACAATCGCCGGTTTTTCATACTGTTTTGCCAATTCGCTGACGACAGGAGTTTTACCGCTTCCGCCTACGGTAAGATTTCCGACACTCACAACCGGAATCCCCATCGCTTTCGGACGGCTGCGACGATAGCGTACATAAGCGATGAAACAATAAAGCCAGCTTAACGGTAAAAGCAGATAAGAGAGGATTTTTTGGATCAGCGAGGGGTGATAAAAATACCGTTCACCCCATTGGACCCAAAAACGTTTCAAACGCGTGTTGCAGCTACATCCAAGATTGCGTCACAAATCTCTTCTACCTCATCATCGCTGAGTGCGGCATAATTAGGGATAGAGAGAACTTGTTGAAAATTACGAAGCGCAATCGGAAAATCATTGACGCGCAGTGAATACTTAGCCTTATAATAACTCAACAAATGCAATGGAATGTAATGCAGACCGCATTCAATCCCTCGTGCTACTAATTCGCGTGCAAAAGAGTCGCGGTTTTTATCTACTTTAATGATATAAAGAGAATAAGCGTGTTCTTCATTCGCTACCGGAAGTTTAATGTGCGGCGCTTCGCTGAGACGCTCATTGAACATTTCGGCGATTTCACGTTGACGTTCGATATTGTCATCTTGTTTCTCAAGCTGAACCAGTATGGTCGCCGCATCCAAAGGGCTCATCATATATTGGCTTCCGATATCGGTAACATCATAAATGTAACCCAACGATTCATCGTCGATCACCATTGCATGGTTACGCAACAATTTCGCACGTTCCATAATCTCTTCGTCGTCACACACAAGCATTCCGCCGTTACACACATTACGACGCAAATGGGGACTGAAATCAAAACAGGTAATATCCGCACCCGTAGCACCGATCTTTTGACCGTTATACGTCGCCCCCAATGCATCCGAAGCATCCTCAATGATTTTAACGTCATATTGTTTTGCGATAGTGTATAAATGGTCCAAATCAACACATTGTCCGGCGACATGCGATACGATTACCGCTTTGAGTTTTTTGGATTTGTTTTCACTCAAATAGGCTTCGAGCTTGTCCAAGTCAATGGTAAAAGTATCCGGATTAATATCAATAAAGATCGGTTCCGCATCGAAATGGCGAACCACTTCAGGAACAGACGGGTACGCGTTGATCGAGCACAACACTTTGTCCCCGCGCTTAAGATCAATCGCCAACATTGCCAAATGCAAAGCGGCAGTACCGTCTGATGTTGCCAACGCATAAGAAGCACCGATGTAAGATTCAAATGCCGATTCTAGATCAGCAATGATATTCGGAGCTTCGCCGTCAAACACTTCATCGATTTTTTCTCTCTCATCGCCACCTACTTCTACACGATAAAACGGAATACTCATTTTTTTTCCTTTATAAGGTTATATCTCTTGGGTAATTAAAATCATGATTGACGGTTCGCGACGTCAATTTTGCTATCACAGGCATTTTACGTTTGAACTGATTCTTGTAAATTCTTGTTATGATCATATCGACTAATTGAGAATTTTCTCCATCCGTAATCAATTCATCACGTGTATGACGTTCTTCAACGTAACGTTTTAGCACACGGTCCAAATCGGCATACGGATAACCGATCTCTTCTTCATCGCTTTGCCCCGCCCATAAATCTGCGGAAGGGGGTTTATCGATGATAGTGCCTGGAACTCCTAAATAACGTGCCAGCTCAAATATCTCGGTCTTATACAAATCTCCGATAGGATTGATTGCACTGGCCAAATCACCGTACAATGTCCCGTATCCGAGCATCAGTTCGCTTTTATTGCTGGTTCCAAGCACTAAAGCACCTTCGCGTGCGGAAATATCAAAAAGTGTCACCATACGCAATCGAGCCGAAAGATTACCTACCCGAAGCGGTGACATATCGGGAGTTTCATACGCACGCAGCATTGGCTCAATACTACGGGTTTCTGAGCGGAGAGAAAAACGTGTGCACAACTCGTCTGCATCGTCGAGTGAACTTTGGGATGAATAGTGTGACGGCATTTTGACGCAAAGGAGATCGTCACCGAATGCACGGTGTGCCAATACCGCAACAACTGCGGAATCGATCCCTCCACTCAAACCTACAACCACTTTTTTCAAACCGGTTTTAAGTACTTCCTGACTTAAAAATTCGCTCAAATACCGGCTGATCAGCTCGTATTTACCCACCGCATAACCTTATTTTAGTATTAACAATTTGCATTATAACTAATTTTGGTAACGAAGTTATAAACACTTTGTAAATGCGATTTTTTCCAGTTCGTCTTTGTCAAATCCGGCTTGCCGCCTTGCATCGCAATTAATATCAATTCTTCGCGGAAAGCTGTTGGGATAATGTTTTTCGATGATCTCAAAATACGAAGTACTCTCTTTGCCTTCACGTTCACACGCATAGAGGAACCATTTGTCCCCCTTTCGGACATGATCGATCTCTTCATCTAAAATAATATGAAGAGCACCAATGATCTTTTGAACCATGAGATCGGAACTGTGAGGGGCCAATTTTTGCAGTATCAAAGGGGTTGCGTCAAGCCCGTTTGCCTCAAGATATCGCGGAACTACCGCCATTCGCTCAAGCAGATCCAATGTCCGCATCGATGCTTCAAACAGTGCATCATGCACCGGATACTCCCCGTAATAGCTCCCGAGTTCCCGCAGCAGAGCCTCGATCATTTCAAAATGGCGTACTTCATCATCGGCTACCGATAGCCAGTCACGCTCAAATTCCTCACCCAAATCCCGGAAACGGTATACCGCATCCAAAGCTAAATCGATCGCACTGTACTCGATATGGGCGATCGCATGAGTCAGTAAGGTTTGCCCCTGCTGAGAACCGAGTTTATTGCGTCTTGGGACCTCTTTCGGGTCTATCACCGTACAAAAATCACGGTAAGAGGGAGCAGTAAAAACCGTCGTTTTCGTGTCTGCTTCACGAGTAATCTCACCGTTTTTATATGCCGTATAAAAATCTCTAAAAGCAGCTATTTTTTCCTGCGGTGCCGAAGTGGTCAAAATTGATTCAAGTGTTGTGTAAAGTTCCATGATATTAATTATGCTAAAATCTTGCTAAAAAAGAGCCAAGTCATGGAAATCCTCAAACGCCCTATGGGTGACTATCAAACGAATTGTTATATCGTAAAAATCGATGGAAAAGACCTTATAATAGATCCTGGGATGGGAGCGACCGAATGGGTGATGGCAAATGTCACAAATCCGGTGGCAATACTCAATACACACGGACATTTTGACCACGTATGGAGCAACAGCGAACTGCAAAAAAAATTACATATCCCTCTCTATACCCCAAAAGGGGATATCATGCTGCTCCAAAACAGTACATGGATGCCCGGATTGCCACCCTCAACTCCGGATATTGAGGTGGACGGAGATCAAACTTTTGTTATTGAAGGGATTGAAATCAAATTCCACCATTTTCCCGGTCATTGTCCCGGATGTTCGATGATAGAAATCGGAGATGCGATCTTCAGCGGGGATTTTTTATTTGAGGGGTCTATCGGACGATGGGATTTTCCCTATTCGGATGGCGAAGCCATGCGCCAAAGCTTAAAAAGGTTTGCAACATGGACGATCGACAAGCCGCTCTATCCCGGGCACGGGAACCCGACCTCTGTTCGTGCGGAACAGCGGCACGTTGACTACTGGCTTAGGGCGATTTGAGATTATCCCTCGACGTTTTTCATCAGATCGAGACGCAACACATGGCGCTCGGTCACAACGGTTTTAAACTCCCCTTCAAATACCTTGATATCATGGACGAATCCGCGAACGGTAACATTGCGTTTACGTCCCTCTTTTTGATGTTCCGTTGCTTCAAACGTAACACTGTCACCTACTCTGACCGGTGCTAAAAAAAGACAATTACACGCTGCCAGAACGACATTGGGTTCATTAACTGCTGCCATGGCAGCAAAGTCTGCCGCACTGAAAATAAACCCTCCATGCACCAGTCCCACTTCATCGGCACGCATCACTTCGTTCGTTTCCAACCTTACTTTCGCATACCCTTTTTCCAATCGCATAATCTCGCCGCTGTAAACGGTATTGATTCTCTCATGGGTATTGAGCGACGTTTGCTGATTTACAGGCTGGAGGGTTTCTTCTTCCAACTCTTCTGATCGGTTTTTTGCCAAAATTATCCCTTTTTAATCCGGATATATCCGCGCTTCGGTGCGGGATACCCTTCAACTGTTTTGGTACTATCGGCAGGATCGAGAAAATCTTCAAGACTTTGCGATTCGATCCAATCGGTTTTACGTTGTTCATCCGACGTCGTCAATACCGTCCCTAATACTTCAAAAGAGGTAAATCCGGCACGAATACACCAATTTTCCAATGCTTTGAGTGTGGGAACAAAATAGACATTGGTGATTTTCGAATAACTCTCACTCGGACAAAGAGCAACCGGTTCGTTCCCGTCGATGATAAAGGTATCGAGATACACTTCGCCCCCCTCTTCCAATCCTTGACGAAGCGTTTTAAGCATGGCTATCGGATCGCTGCGATGGTACAAAACCCCCAGACAAAAAATAACATCGAATTTTTCTTCATAAAACGGGAGGTGCTCTACACCCAGCAACTCATATACGATATCGCTTTTTACATAATGGTTTATCAAATCAAATTGGGATTTAAAAAGGGCGGATGGGTCAAAACCGACCATTTTTGCAGGTGAATCTTCAAGAAATCGGAACATATAATAGCCGTTATTACACCCGATATCGGCCACTTTTTTACCGCTAAGATTAAAATGGGGACGGAGAAAATTGTATTTAAGATCGCTGCGCCATTCCGTATCGATAAACAGACCGAACAGATCAAACGGCCCTTTTCGCCACGGCATCATCAAACGTGCGATCCGTTCAAGTTCGGAAATATCAACCGTAGCATCGGTTTTCAGGCTCACCGTGTCTCCCAGATCGACCGTTGCATTGATATCCGGCAGATGATTCAAAGCATCCCGCAATGGAGCAATATTTTTCCATGTCATCCATTTTGAACGTTCCTGCCGAACCGCATTTAAATCCATCTTGACTCCTTGCAATAATCTCGAAATTTTATCTATATTAGGCTAAAATGGCACCATGCGTATAGAAAAAAAAGCCACCCTTGTCTCCACAACCATTGCCTTTTTATTGGTAGCCTTTAAACTGACCGTTGGAATTATTAGCGGTTCCGTTGCTGTATTAGCCTCTGCGATTGATTCCCTACTCGATATGGTTGTTTCTATCTTTAACTATTTTGCATTGCATAATTCCGATAAAGAACCTGATGAAAATTTCAATTTCGGTCGAAAAAAACTCGAACCACTCGCTGCAGTAATCGAAGGGACGATTATCAGCCTCTCGGCACTTTTTATCTTATATACCGCTATTTCTAAAATGGTACAGGGAAGTGAGATTGATCATCTGAGTATCTCTATCGGAGTGATGATAGCATCTCTCATCATCACTGCCGGATTGGTCTTTTTTCTAAATCTCGTAGCCAAAAAAACCGGGAATATGGTCATTCAGGCTGATGCGCTGCACTATAAAACCGATTTACTCAGTAACGGAGCGGTTTTACTCTCTTTGGTCGTGATCTCTTTTACTGAATATACCTTTATAGACCCTCTTTTAGGGATCGGTATCAGTATCTATATGATCTACTCTGCTTTTCCCCTCATAAAAGAGGGCATATTGATGCTTCTGGATGCTGCCTTGGATACTAAAAGTGTCACTAAAATCAATAAAGTGTTAAATAACCAACTTGACATCAGCAGTCATCATGACCTTAGAACACGCCAGTCAGGATCGGAAATTTATATTAGTGTTCATGTCGTTTTTAACATCAGCACCTCTCTTTATGATGCCCATATGGTCGGAGATCGAATCGAACTGGCTTTTAAAAACCTCTTTCCGGACAACACCGTATACTCACTTATCCATCTCGATCCTTATGATGATTCTGAAGAGGCACATTTAGATTAAATGTCAGATGACGAGATCAATATTAATCCGTTAAAATTATGCTAACTATAATATAAGGATATATAAATGAACCAAAAATCATTTTTTTCACTCCTGTTTATCTCATCGCTTCTCATGGCTGAACCTTTAAGCCAAGAACAAATGATCCAAAAAGGGACAGAAGTATCTACCGCACTGGTCCAAAAACTCGGAGGTGAGCTTAAAACACAGATGCAATCAGGCGGTCCGTTAGCGGCACTTCATTTTTGCTCACAAAATGCGCTGAGTTTAACCGACCAAATCGCCAAAGAATCAGGTACCTCCGTCAAACGGGTCAGTCTCCAAAATCGCAATCCGGTTAATGCCGCAACACCTGAAGAAAAAGCTGTTTTAAGCCAATGGCAGGAAATGCTCAAAAAGAGCGAAGCCCTTCCCCCTTATAAACTCACAAAACTTTCCAATGGTCACACCGTCTATTATAAGCCGATTGTTATCAATAATGAAGCGTGTTTGAAATGTCACGGTGATATTGCAGGAGATTCGCCTTTAGCCAAAGCGATCAAAGAGACGTATCCGGAAGATCATGCAACCGGATACAAAATGGGAGATTTGAGAGGGATGGTCGTCGTCGCTTTTTAAACGAAATTACTGTCTTGGAGAGCAAATAATCTTCTCTCCAGACGTTCAATCGTGGCGATCAATTTCTCTGAGATAATTTTGAGCTGATTGTAATAGTCTTTTGCGATATCATGGTTGAATGAGGAGACTTTTTTGCGAGTCCCAAAAATTTTTGAGAAAAAAGATCGGTCTTCATCTCCGAAATAAATCTTAAAAATTTTCATATACGTATCGTGCAATTCAAAATGGAGTGTCTCGATCTCTTTTAAGCAATCCATACTCGGCATCATATTGAGTCTTTGTCCCTCACCGTAGAACCATTGGCCAAATTTACAATCGGTACAGCTCACGGGAACCTGCTCTTTTTCGACCGGTAGCCCTTCAATCAAAGCATGCGCCCGGTGAACCCATGTGATATGTGCTTTTTTTGCATTTCGTAAATGCGTTAGAGTCTCTTCTTTATTCACGGTTGTTCTCCATTGAATTTTTCATTTAAATAAACAATCATAGCGTATTTCTATCACAAGATTATAACATTTGTTGATAAAATAATCATTTAAAACGCTATTAGCGCGCGTATTCTACAACACGGCTTTCACGTATAACACTGACTTTTATCTCACCCGGAAACTGCACCTTTTGAGAAATCTCATCAGCGATTTCACGAGCAATCAAAACTGTTTCGTCATCATTCACACTTTGTGCACTGACGATCACCCGTACTTCGCGTCCGGCATTAATCGCATACGCCTGTTTCACTCCCGCTTTTTGGGTAGCGATCTCTTCGATTTCGCTGACACGGCGTAAAAAGCTTTCCAGCACTTCACGCCGTGCCCCCGGACGGGCAGCCGAGAGAGTATCTGCGGCACAAACAGCAGCGCATTCAATACTTTTGATATCCTCATGTCCGTGATGCGCATAAATAGCATTGATAACGACAGGGTCTTCATTATACCGACGGCAAAGTTCCACTCCGATATCAACATGGCTTCCGCCGTGTTCTTGAGTTAATGACTTACCGATATCATGCAACAATCCGGCTCGGCGTGCGAGTTTAGAATCGCCTCCCATCTCTGCCGCCATAATCCCTGCCAAATGGGCCACTTCAAGCGTATGTGCAAGCGCATTTTGTCCGTAACTGGATCGGTATTTGAGCCTTCCGATCAGTTTGATCAACTCCGGATGAATCCCCTGAAGACCCATTTCATGAATGATATCTTCTCCTTCACGCTGCATCGCTTCTTCGAACTCATCGCATACTTTTTGATATACCTCTTCGATACGCGCAGGTTGAATGCGTCCGTCTTGCACTAACAATTCAATCGTTTTCGTTGCAATTGCACGACGATAGAGATTGAACGAACTGACGATGATCGCATTGGGAGTCTCATCGATAATAATATCCACTCCGCTTACCATCTCGAGGGCTTTGATATTCCGTCCCTCTTTGCCTATAATCCGCCCTTTCAGCTCATCATCATCCAAATGGATAACGCTGATCAAACGCTCTGCCGCGTATTCTCCGGCAAACCGCGACGTTGCTTGAGCTAATATATAGTTCGCTTTACGCTTAAGCTGCTCTTTGGTCTCTTCTTCAAGCTCACGCGTCTTGCGTGCCAATTCAAGGCGTGCATCTTCACGTACCTGTTCTAATAAAATTGTTTTTGCTTCGTGTACCGAAAGATGTGCACGCTGCTCAACAATCACCTTCATTTGTTCGCTTTTTTGGTGGTAGTCTTCTTTTAATTTCTCTAAAGCACGTTCGTTTCGTTCTATATTCAGACGTCTGTTTTCGATCAAAGCCCGTTCTGATGTAAGTTTTTCTTCTTCGGAACGTCGAAGAAACTCAAATTCTCGTTCGTTATGGTGAATCTTTTCTTCTCGATCCGATAAATCTTTTTTGACTTGTTCATACGTTTCGTCGTACCGTTTTTGTGCTTCTTTTTCGATTTCGCGTGATCGAATCGATGCACGCTCTAAAATCATTTGCGCTTCATTTTCAATCGCTTTCGATTTGGCACGTGCTTGTTCCAAATAGAGATCAAAATGGGTTGCGGTAATCTTTTTTGAAATTAAAAATCCGACTAGCCCGCTTACAGCGGCGATGCCGCTTCCTACGAGTAGTTCGTTCAACATTGGTGTTCCTCATGCTTTGCACCCCATGGGGAGTAATTACCAGATCTCCTTGCACATCATAATCATCACATACATTTTGCATCGTTCGACACGCGCATGATTGAATAAAAATTGTAAACGGTTTGGTTTTAAGGGTCGGAAAAAATCGATCATACATCCCTTTACCGAAACCTACTCGGCGAAGTGACCCGTCTACTCCCACTACAGGAACAATAGCTACATCTATTAAATTATATTTTCTATACGAATCCCGAGGCTCATAAATCCCAAAAGCCTTACGTTCCAACGGGTATCTCAATGGTACCATTTTGAAACTGACGCCATCCATAAACGGCAAATATACTTCGCTCATCGCGCGCGAAGCAATAATCGTCTTACGAATATCCGCTTCAAAACCCATCGGCCAAAATGCGAGTATACGTTTTGCTTTCAGATGTTTAAGCACCTTTATAAGCAACATCCGCACCCTTTCATCGCGATAATTCTTGGTACTGGCGTTTGCGTTCTTGATCTGATCCAGACAATAGGCCCTAAAATCGCTTTTGGTCACTTTTTACCTTTGCTTCGTTATAATCTTCCTTATTTTACTCTAAAAAGGTTTTGTATGCGTTTTGCACATTTTTTAATTCCTTTGTTCGCACTCGGACTCTTATTCCAAGGATGCAATAAAGAGTCCTCCGACCAACCGTTAGTTTCCACAGCCGAATTTACCCTTATGGATACTCAGGGTAAAAGCTACACCGTTGAAAAACGGGGAGCCAATTTTAGCCTTGATGCGGGAAAAGACAAAGTCGTATTGTTTGATATTTTTGCGACATGGTGTCCTCCGTGTCAAGCTGAAATACGCCATATGGGCAATTTGCAAAAAAAATACGGGGATGATTTGATCGTCATGGGTGTAACCATTGAAGAAGACAAAAGTAATGCCGAACTCGATGCATTCCGTGAAAAATTCGGTGGGGGCAATTACCTTATTTCCAATAAAGCCGATAATCAGGCTCTCGCACGGGCTATTGCCGCTACGATCGGTGTTGGCCAAAACTTCCCGATTCCTCTGATGGTCATGTATAAAAATGGACAATATGTCACTCATTACACCGGAGCAACCCAAGAAGAGATTATTGACCACGACATCGCTCAAGCGTTAGGAAAATAACGTTATGTTCGGATTTATCAAACGGGGTTTACAAAAAACCATTGATGCGATAGCCGCTATCGCACCGGAGAAAAAAGCCAAAATTTCCAAAGACGAATTGGAAAATATTCTCCTCGAAGCCGATGTCGAATACGATCTCGTCGAGATCATCCTCCGAGAGCTGTACCAAAACGATATTACACGAGAACAGCTTCGTTCCAAGCTCCTCGCAACACTGAGTTTTGCCCAAAATACTCTTCCTGAAAATCCAAACAAGCCGACGGTTTCACTCATTATCGGTGTTAATGGTGCCGGGAAAACAACCACCATCGCCAAATTGGCTCAACATCATCTCAACAACGGCGAACGGGTAATCCTAGGTGCAGCCGATACCTTCCGTGCCGCCGCCATCGAGCAGCTTACCCGCTGGGCGGATAAATTGGATGTCCCTATCATTTCTTCACGTCAAGGACATGATCCGAGCGCCGTTGCCTACGATACGATCGAATCCGCTAAAGCACGCGGTTTTGAGCAGGTCATTATCGATACTGCAGGACGGCTTCATACCCAAACGAATCTCGGCAATGAGTTGAAAAAAATCGTCCGTATCTGCGACAAAGCCCATACCGGAGCACCGCATCACAAAATATTGATCCTCGACGGTACGCAGGGAAGTTCCGCCATTGCTCAGGCCAAAGCCTTTAACGAGATGGTTGGCGTAGATGGAATCATCATCACCAAACTCGACGGAACCGCCAAAGGGGGATCAGTGTTCAGTATCGCCTATGCATTGCAGCTTCCGATCCTCTACATCGGTGTCGGCGAACAGCCTGAGCACCTCGTTGTGTTCAATAAATACGAATTCGTAGACGGTATTTTGGATGCAATATTTGGGGAAGAAGCGACTAAATAATGGCAAAGAAAAAAAACGTCCTCTTCGAATGTCAGCACTGCGGTTTTACCACCCCGAAATGGATGGGGAAATGTACCAACTGCGGCGGATGGGATTGTTTTGTCGAACTCAGTGAACAACAGCAGGAGGTGATCAAACTCACCTCTACATCTTCGCCCTCAGGAGGGGTAAAGGCCAAAGAGATCACACAAATCGTAGAAGAGCATACCGAACGCTATTCCAGCGACGATGCCGAACTCGATATGGTGCTCGGCGGCGGTATTGTCCCCGGTTCATTGGTTCTTATCGGGGGGAGCCCCGGTGTCGGTAAATCGACTCTGCTTCTGAAAATCGGCTCAAATCTGGCACGTCAAAACCGAAACGTCCTCTACGTCAGCGGCGAAGAGAGCGAAGGACAGATCAAGCTCCGTGCCAACCGTCTGGGAGCGAATGTCGACAATCTCTATCTACTTGCAGAAATACGGCTCGAACAGGTACTCGCAGAACTGCATGAGCGTGCCTATGAATGTATAATCATCGACTCGATCCAAACCCTCTACTCCGAAACCATCGCTTCGGCTCCGGGATCGGTGACGCAAGTACGCCAAATTACCTTTGATCTGATGCGAATTGCCAAAGAACGACGTATCGCCATCTTCATCATCGGACACATCACCAAAGAGGGCTCCATCGCAGGGCCGCGCGTATTGGAGCACATGGTGGACGTCGTCCTTTATTTCGAAGGGGACAGCGGACATGAATTACGTATCCTGCGCGGCTTTAAAAACCGTTTCGGGCCAACCAGTGAAATCGGGGTATTCGAAATGCGTCACGACGGTCTCGTGTCGGCAAAAGATCTCTCCTCTCGATTTTTTAACCGTACGAAATCTCAAAGCGGTTCTGCCCTCACCGTAATTATGGAGGGGACACGCCCTATCGTTCTGGAAGTGCAAGCCCTCGTGAGCGATACCCATGCCCCTAATCCGAAACGTCAAGCAACAGGATTTGAAAACAACCGTCTCAATATGCTTCTTGCACTTTTAGAGCGTAAGCTTGAACTCCCTCTCAACAGCTACGATGTTTTTATCAACATCACCGGAGGGATCAAAATCACCGAAACCTCCGCCGACTTGGCGATTCTTGCCGCTATTATCAGCAGTTTCCGTAATCGTGCCATTTCAAAAGAGACCGTTTTTATCGGCGAAGTTTCCCTCGTAGGGGATATCCGCGAAGTGTATCAGCTTGATCAACGGCTAAAAGAGGCGGCGTCTCAACAGATTACAAAAGCCCTGATTCCGAAAAAACCGCTCGAAAAAACTGCGATTAAATGTTACGAAATCGATGAAGTAAGTAAACTTTTGGAGTGGTTTTAACCAAAATTTTCGTATAATAGAGTAATTATAAAACAAGGATCTTTTATGCCAGTATGTTCTATTGTTGCCGATCATAAATCTGAAGAGCGATACACTAAACTATCACTTGCTTATTCAACGGAAGAAGAACACCAAATGATCGAAAAAGCGATCGCAGAGTGCAGCCCTCTATGTTCTATCAAACCCAATATTTACGGTGGTGATGTTACAGGCGGCAAAAAAATGATCACGATTGAGTATCATGACGATTGTGACCGTGAGGGCGGGAAAGTGTACGAAGCAATTATTAAACATCTAGGAATTGAAGAGTGCCATTAAGTAAGAATGCCGCTGATTTAAGCGTCGAACGTCTCAAAGAGTTTGCTGACGGCAATGAAACATTTCAGCAAACCTATTTTAAAAAACATGAGACTCAACTACTTAGCCTCGTGAAAGAAGGGCAGAATCCGCGTGCCCTTTTTATCGGTTGTTCTGATTCGCGTGTTATCCCCGATCTTATCGTTCAATCGAATCCAGGTGATCTGTTTGTTGTTCGAAACGTCGGAAATTTTGTCGCCCCTTACAAACCGGATGAAGATTTCCACTCGACAGCGGCGGGGATAGAGTATGCCGTAATGGTGTTAGAAGTCTCAGAAATCATTATCTGCGGACATTCCCACTGCGGAGCAATCGAAGCACTCTATAAAACATCATGCAATACCTCTATGATCCATACGGCTAAATGGCTCACGTTGGGGGAAAAAGCAAAATCTATGGCAATTCTCGCATTAGGTGTACATGCACCGCATGAAGAACTGCTACGTGCAACAGAACGACTCTCCATCGTAACCCAAATCGAAAACCTTCTTACCTATCCATACGTGAAAAAAATGGTAGAAGAAGATAAGCTGTTTATTCATGGCTGGTATTATGATATCGAGACCGGAGCGATCGACTACTATGATCCGGATAGTTTTCAATTCCGACCTCTAAGTGAGCTTGTGGATTGATTTTTACCAATCCAAGTATAAAAAGAGAGAAGAGATAAAATAGTTGGTGACGAAAATCGCTACGGCTGAGTAAACAACGGCTAGAATCGTTGATTGTCCTACACCGCGTGCTCCGCCGTTGGTGTGATAACCGATATAGCTTCCGATCGAACTGACAATAAAGCCAAATACTGCCGCTTTGATCACACCGCTCATGATGTCACGAAATTCTCCCAAACGCATCAACGTATCCTGATAGGTAATCGGATTGATCCCTAACACTCCTGTCGAAATCATATAACCTGCACCAATCGCGATAAAATCAAACCATATGACCAAAAGAGGCAATGAGATAACCGTTGCGATAATACGCGGAGTGATCAGGTATTCCTTGGAGTCAACACCCAAGATATCGATAGCATCAATCTGTTCGCTCACCCGCATCGTACCCAATTCTGCCGCCATAGCACTAATGGAACGGGATATCAACATCAAAGAAGCGAATACCGGTCCAAGTTCACGGGTAATCGAGAAATAGACCGTATATCCGATAAAGCTCTCAGCCCCGAATTGATGAAATCCATTATAAAGCTGTATCGCCAAAACCATTCCAGTAAATAGTGCTGTCAGAGAAACAACCCCTATACATCCAAATCCGATCACTTCAATCTGTTTTAAAACAATTCTATACCGTTTAAACGCAAGCGGATACAGCTTGAATAATTGCAATTGAAATAATATAAATAGTCCGAACCGTGTAATTGTCTCATAAACCTGAACAAACGGACGGCCGATGTAACCTAATAATGTCTCTACCATAAGGGAATCCTTCTTTTCATCCGCTAAGTTTACCAAAATTTCCATTATGAGACGTGGCAATTTTCATAACTTTCTTGCTACAATAAAGGATTAACTTTATCGAGGAGCTATGGATGGCTGAAAAAGAGAAAGAAGAGACTGCCCCGGAAGAAGAGGGAAAGAAGAAAAAGGGGAATATGCTCCTCGTGATTATCATCGGAGTTTTGGTTCTGATTTTAATCATCGGCGGTGTAGTTGCTTTTTTAATGATGGGAAATGACGAGGCAGCGGCAAAAAATGCCGAAGCTTCTCATAAAGAAGCTCCGGCTCCGGCTGAAGCCGAACATGCAAGCGGCGGTGAATCCTCCGGAGGGGGAGAAGAAACATCGACAGAGATCGGCTTGATGTTCCCACTTGAGACTTTTACCGTCAATCTCCTCTCAGAAAGCGGCCGACGCTATCTCAAAGTTGAGATGAATCTCGAAATGGGCGGTAAAGAACTCAGCCCTGAACTCGAAGAGAAAAAACCGGTCTTTAGAGATATTATTATCCGTATCCTCTCTTCTAAATCGTTGGAAGAGATCTCCACGGTCAAAGGAAAAGAAAAACTCAAAGAAGAGATCGTGCATGAACTCAATAGACATCTTAAAGACGGTAAAGTTCAACATGTTTACTTTACAGACTTTGTGGTGCAATGATTGGTATTGACCTCATCAAAATGGATCGTATGGAACGCTTTATAGAGCGTTTCGGCGATCGCGGATTGCAAAAGTTTTTATCTAAAAGTGAAATAGAACTGATAAAAAACAATCGCAATGCGGCAGGATTCTGGGCTGCCAAAGAAGCATGTGCCAAAGCTTTAGGCTGCGGTATAGGCGCAGAATGCAGTTTCCACGACATTATCCTGTCCAAAACCCCAAAAGGGGCTCCACTCATCTCTCTAACATCAAAAGTGCGTGAGTATTTCGATATTACCGACATGTCTGTATCCATCACACATGATGGTGACTATGCTATAGCTGTTGTTGCATTAGAACGTATAAAAAGGCACTAGAATTATGAATTCCGAATTAATCAGTATCCCAAAGTACGCGGCGAAAAATCGTCTCAGCATCCATACCGTTATTAAAAAGACAATGAACGGCGAGTTACCTACACTTGTAAAAAACGAGGATGGCAAAGAGGTCACGTATATCATCCTTTCAGAGTCCAAACAGCCTCTTTCCGCTTCCGAACCTTCTGAAAGTTTTGATGAAATCGATTATAAAAAAGAATATGAACAGCTTCACCGTGACTATCTGCTTCTCAAAACAAAATACGAAAAGCTGCTCGAACAACAAGGAAACGGCTAAACCGTTTCCTTGAATTTTTGATCTCGTTTAAGATGGCGTATGCTCATTTTCTTGCATACTGTCAACGTATTCGCAAACAATAGTATTTTCATTGCAGGGTTCCGAATAGCCTGAAATCGGATCATTTTGGAATTCAGCAAGATTATCCGAAACAAAATGCCAATTGATCAGCTTCCACCAGTTTGCAAGATAATCAGGACGCCCATTTCGATAATCGATATAATACGCGTGCTCCCAAACATCACATGTGAGCAGCGGCATGTTTCCGTGACGTATCGGCGTATCGGCATTGCCGGTTGTTTGGATCTCTAATTTCCCTTCTTTCGTGATAACCAGCCATATCCATCCTGAGCCGAAGAATCCGGTTGCTGCGGCCAAGAATTTCTCTTTAAACGTTTCCATCGATCCAAAATCCCGTTCAATCAAAAGGGCAAGTTCCGCTGACGCTTCTGTAGTACTGTTAAGTAACCCTTTCCAGTAAAAATCATGATTATAGACCTGAGCGGCATTATTAAAAATACCGTCTTTCGCTTCCATAATAATTTGATGCAAAGAACTCTCCGCGTACGGAGTCCCTTCGATCAGCGTGTTGAGTTTATTAACGTAACCGGCATGGTGTTTACCGTAATGATAAGAAAGTGTTTCGGCAGAGATATAAGGTTCTAATGCGGATTGCTCATAAGGCAATGTCATAAGTTCATGTTTCATTTTATCTTCCCCTTCAAAGAAAGTATTCACGAACATAGTAACTTATACTTATAAAATGTTATAAAAAAAAAGTACTCCGGAATTTAAATTCAGCAATGGTTCAGAATATCTCATTGCTCCCATGATGATTCAATACGTCATCCGCCACCCACAAAATCCAGCAATTCGATTGTGTCTCCCTCTTTGAGCAGAGTGTTACCCCATGCATCCTGCTTCACAATCTCCATATTTAGCGCTGAGGCCATAACCCTCTCTTCCAATCCAAGCGATCGGATCAAATCCAGCATCGCCGAGCCTTCCGGGATCTCTCTCATTTCACCGTTTACTTTGATCTGCATACCATTTCCTCTACATATAAAGTTTTATCATTTGAGCTACGAGCATATTTTTCTTTGCAATTGCAAAATCATACGGAGTCGCACCGTCATTATTTTTTAGATGGGTATCCGCCTTGGATTTGAGTAAAAAGTCGGCTACCTCTTCATTCCCGCTAAAAGCAGCCTGATGCAGCGGTGTAATCCCGTCATTATTGGCCAAATTGACATCTGCACCGTGAAGTATTACAAAGATGACAAGCTCAATATTTTTTTTCTTGACGGCCAAAATAAGCGGCGTATTGCCGTTAAAGTCCTGAGCGTTAATATCTGCACCTTGATCAAGAAGCAGTTGTGCGATTTTCAAGTCTCCCAATTTTATTGCCACATGCAGTGCGGTAAGACCTGCTTTATTTTGTTCATCAACATTAGGGTTTACTTTGAGATAATTTTGGATTTTTTCGATATTTCCATCATAGACGGCATCATGTAAAACCCCGCCAAAAGCGAGTGCAACACAGATACACACGACAAAAAACCCGCGCATTACTTACCCCTTTACAAATCGAATCATTTTAAATCGTTCCCCCATTAAAGAAGGGGTGATCAAAATTTTTACTTTTTCGAGTTCTTGCATATAAATCTCTTCGCTTGCATGTTCTTTGAGCATTGCTAAAAGCTCCAGAATCCCCATCTCAACCAGTGCTACAAGTTGTGTAGCGTATTGGATAGAGGCTATCCCCTGTGCCTCAAATGCTTCTTTAACATGGGTAAAATTAACATCATACGTGATGTCACACATACCGAAAGCCTCCGCGAGATTTAACCCTTCATCAAACAGAGGAAATACTTGATGATTTTGATACACCCGAATCGAAAAATCACTCCGTGCATCGAGTTCCCCGTAATCAAAACTCATAAATTCAAACCGTTGGGACGTCTTTGCCATCGCCTCGGCGAAGGATTCGTATCCTACGGAAATTTCCCCGCGATCTTGCTTGTATTTCTGTGCTAGTGCGATGGTTTCAGGGGATTCGACGTCAAAGATCACCTTGTGATTTTCAACACGACCGATTTTACCTTTGTAAACCAATTCGCATCCAAATGCATCGAAAATTTCATTTGCCAGAAAAAAGACACATCTCTCATCCAATTCGGATAGATCAGAATAGTGTTCCAATCTCACAGCATTACCGAATGATTCGTCAAAATAAGTTTGCTGTGCTTCGCGCAACTGTTCAAAACGCTCTACAATGCCGAAACGAAGGGTTTGCAGTAATTGGGGCCGCAAGGTATGGATAAATTCAATAATATCGGCAAGAAGATATCCATGATGGGCACCGATCTCGCAAATCAATGAATCAGGACGTAAAAAGCCCTCATCAATACGGGCAATAATATGTTTTGCAATCGTCCCGCCGAAAAATTTCGAGGTACTCACCGCAGTATAGAAATCCCCTTTTTTACCGATCGGACGATAAGAGGCATAATACCCATCCGCTCCGTAGAGCCATTCATGCATGTATTCGCTAAAGTGCACGGATAGCCTTAGAGTGCTGCAATCGCTTTTTCAAGACGCGCAAACCCCTCATCGATATCGGCTTTCGTGATCGTAAGCGGCGGTAGAAAACGGAGAGTATTACGTCCCGCTTTAAGGACGATAACTCCCGATTCACGGGCTGCGTTGATGATTTTGGCTAATGTATCGGCGTCTACAACGCGTAATCCGCGCATCATACCGAGTCCGACATGTTCCAGAAAGATTGCTGGATGAACCTTTGCAAACGCTGCCAATGCAGTTTCAAAATAAAGGAGATGCTCATCCAATTCGCCACTCACTTTCAGCTCTTCCAGAATATCGAGTACTTCATTTGCCGCAGCTGTCGAGAGGTAATTCCCGCCAAACGTAGAGCCGTGATCACCGGGCGCAAAAATATCTTTTTTAGACGTCATTACGACACCGATCGGAACACCCCCTCCTAAACCTTTGGCCAACGTGATCACATCCGGTTCGATACCGTAGAGGTTTGATGCCAAAAACTCACCCGTACGATAAATACCGGTCTGAACTTCATCCACCATGAGTAAAATATCGCGTGATTTCAACATCGCTGCCAACGCTTGTACTTTAGCACGATCCTGCGGCTGAACTCCGCCTTCCCCTTGTACCAGTTCGATCATCACTGCAACCGTATGATCATCGATCAGAGATTCTATCTCGTCGATGTTTTTGGCATACACAAATCCATCCGGAAACGGACCGAAGTAGTTGTGCATCGATTCTTGTCCTGTTGCTTTAAGAGCCGTAATTGTACGTCCGTGAAACGAATGATCCAGCGTAATAATTTTATAGCGCTTCGGCTGTCCTTCCACCTCTCCGTACTTTCGAGCGATTTTAATCGCCCCTTCATTTGCTTCGGCACCGCTGTTACCGAAAAAGCATTTCATGTCGTAACCGCTGAGCTCTACTATACGGCGTGCACACTCTGCTTGAGGTTCTATGTAATAGAGGTTAGAGACATGGATCACCTTGCTCACTTGATCGCATATCGCTTTCGTCAGACGTTCATTCGCATGGCCCACGCTGCACACTGCAATACCGGCAGCAAAATCAATGTACTCTTTGCCTTCGCTGTCAATTAACACGGCATTTTTCCCTGACGTGAAACTGACATTCTGTCGTCCGTACGTCGGTAATACATATTGTTCAAAATTTTTAGTCATTTTTTTTAGTCACCTTTATTTTATATTCTTGATATACGGCACTCTCACCTTCATAACTGAGCAGTGCCGGAGTTAATACATTCCCATCAACGGTCCCTGAATAAATCATCAAACAGTCACGCCTTAAACACGCATCATATTTTACTATCATATCAACTGCTCCGGCGTGCGATGAGAGATGAACTAACTCCCCCTCGTCAAATCCCGCCTCCGGATGGAAATAAACTCCCTCAGCTCTTTTAAACTGCGAGTTAAGCCCTTTGGAGTATTTCGATGTGATAAGATAAAACCCTTCAGAGCTATCGACACTCAGATCAATCTCATCTAAAAATTCAAATTCACCGTTCTCAAACCCATCTTCATAAGGAATATCAGGTCTCTTCTGACGATATCCGACACCCTCTTGATAATCGATCTGAGAGTGTAGAGATTCCAGATAAAATGATTCACTTTCCAGAGCAATCCCGAATGCATCGCACAACGCACGTGTCAACTCATATTCACTCAATCCGATTGTACCCTCAGTAACTTTACACATTTCTTGGAGCGTATAATCACCGTAAGAGCTTCGAATGTCATCTTTTTCTAAAAACGTTTTAGCCGGAATAACCAAATCAGCTGCTTGAGAGGTTTCGTTCTCATACAATCCGAAATAAACGCTAAATCCTGCAAGAGCAAACAAATGTTTTACCCCACTCGAATTGGGCATTTGCGAAAGTGGATTCGCACCTTGAATGAAAACGCAATTATACTTTGAAAAATCAACCGTCGGCTTACTCACCCGATGGGTTATACTTTTAAACGGCAGTTCAATGCCATAGAGCGAATCACCGACATAACTCACCCCGCATCCGGATTTGCCGAAAAGTCCCATTATCGCTCCGAACCCATCGATTGCGCGAAGTACGTCGGCACCGTTTTGATATTTTTGTACCCCTACCCCGACTAGAATAGCCGTCTTTTTTCCCTGCATCAGTTCCAATACCGCACCGATCTGACCAAGTGTGACATCAATGGCATCCAGTGTTGCTTTAATTCGTACCGTTTGAGTCAACTCATAGAAATCATTGTATTCACTTGCATGATTTTGTAAAAATTCGCTATCAAGCAACCCTTCGATGACTGCAAATCGGCTCAATAACAACGCCAAATGCAAGTCACAATGAGGCTTAATTTGAATATGCAAATCAGCTTTTTGTGCAATCGCCGTTTTAAACGGATCGATGACAATGATCTTTTTGCCCTCTAAAAAAGGCAACAGATGCGAATGCGTCGTATGTGGGTTTCGCCCCCAAAACACAACGACTTCACTCTCTCGGATCATTTGAGGAGAAAGGATCTCATTTTTTCCGCGTCCGAGAAGAACACCTGCTTCACCCGCCCCGTCACATAACGATCCTGAAGTACCGACCGCTTTGATAGAAGCAAAAAAATGTTCGGACACACGTTGCATCAAACCTATATTGCCGCTTCCGCGATAATAAAGCAGCTGATCGGGCTTGGATTTTTGAAGTGCATCAATCAACGTTTCAAGCGCTTTCTCCATCGTAACCGTTTTACCATGCAATCTCGGAAACTGGATACGGTCTTGCTGCGCGAAGTGATTAAGATGAGGACATAAATATCCACTCGTTACAGGGTGTGTTTTATCTCCCTTGATCTTTCCGTTTTCATCGATATGAATACGGCATGCATCATAACAATCGAGCGGACACGCAGTGGTTTGATTCATTTTTTACTACTCAACTTTCATAACGCACATCAAAAGAAACAGCTTCACACCAATTCCTTTTTTTCTAAACAATTTAAAAGTATTTTACCCTCCTCACCCTTTAGATTTTAGTAAAAAAAATACCCGAATTAGGATATGATAAACAAATATAAAATAATCGAGGTTACTATGTCTCTTTTGGAACATGTCGATGCCGCAACCAATTTAGCAAAAAATAATGAAGTCCAACTGTTAGTCTTTAAAATCGATGCAGCAGAAACATCTCCCTATTACGCTATCAATGTTTTTAAAACCCGTGAAGTCGTCGAAGCAAAACGCCACCACCTCACCCAAATTCCGGGTGCTCATTCTCTTTTAGAAGGGACAATTGTCTTACGGGAAATGCAAATACCGATTCTTAATCTTCCTAGATGGTTGGGTGTAGAACTTGATGATACGAAGAAAAAAGCGTCCAATCTTCTTATCTGCGATTTTAACGGGATTATTATCGGAATTCGAATCATGTACGCATACCGCGTCATAAAAAAGAACTGGAACGAAATGCACGCGCCGGATTCGTACCGCCTAGGGGATGACGGTGTCGTTATTAATGATACACGGCTAGATGACGGCAGTTTGTGCCTTGTACTGGATTATGAAAAGCTTCTCGCAGAAGTCATCCCTCAAGCGATGGTCAATGTTGATTTAGCCGCAAAATCATTATCGAATATCACAATTCCAGAAAAACTGAAAAACGGTGTTGTTCTTATCGCTGAAGATTCTAAAACTGCGCAGCGGCATTTAACCCATATTTTTGAACATGCCCATATCGGATATCAAATTTTTAATAACGGTAGAGATATGATTGAATTTATTGCGCGACATCCGAACCCCTCTTCAATCCCAGCGATCATTACCGACATTGAAATGCCTGAAATGTCAGGCTTTACCGTTATCCAACGTCTTAAAGCCAATCCGGAAACAAAATTTATCCCGATCATTGTTAACAGTTCCATGACGGGAGATAATAATAAACGTGAAGCGGCTAGTCTGGGAGCAGATGGATTTATAGATAAAACGAAGAGTGAAAATATTTTACCGCTGATAGTAGAAAAAATGAATGATATTGCGTTGAAACTTCTCCCTCAATAAAAGGGAGAAAAAAAGAAAGTTTTACTCTACGACAGCCAATACTTGGCCAGCCTCGATTTTGTCATTAACATTTACATTAATGGATGTAACTTTACCTGCACGCGGAGCAACTACGTCGATCTCCATTTTCATCGCTTCAAGAATCATGATTTTATCACCGACATTTACACTGTCGCCTACAGATGCAACCAATTTAAATACTGAACCCGGAAGCTCAGCACAAATAGCATTTGCATTAACCGCTGGGGCTGCAGGTGCTGCCGGAGCGACCGGTGCCGCTACTGCCGCAGGTGCCGCGACTACAGTCGGTGCTACTTGAACGCTTGCGTTGCCGCCTACGATTTGTACATTATATTGTTGTCCGTCTACGATAACTGTGTAAGTGCCGTTTGCCATAAGAAGATTCTCCTGTTGTGATTGATTTGATTGTGTTGATTCAGCCGTTTTCGGGCTATTTTTGCGAACATTAACGGTTGCTTCCCCTTTGAGGAATGCAATTCCTTTGACATCGCATGAAGCGGCGATGAAAATATTTTCATCTGTAGCTTCGATGCCTTCATCGCTCAATTTTTTAGTCCAATACGCTACCGATTTGGTCTCATCTCGGTCTGCAATATCGATCGCATTATCGGTCGTCGGTTCGAGTTTGAGTTGTTCCGCTGCTATACGCACCACTTCCGGATCCGGAGCAGTAGGAGTTTTACCGAAGTAACCCAAAACCATTTTTCCATAGCCCGGTGCAATTTTTTTCCATGGCCCCATCAGTGCATTGTTAAGCGCTTGTTGGAAATAAAATTGAGAAACCGGAGTTACCGATGTACCGTATCCCCCTTTTTCAACTACTTCACGCATTGCACGAATAACTTCAGGATAACGATCCAACATATTGTTGTCGCGCATCATTTGCGTATTCGCTGTCAACGCTCCACCCGGCATCGGAGAGAACGGAATAAGAGGTGAAACCTGTGTTGCTTCAGGAGGCATGAAGTAATCTTTTAAACAATCACCCAATACATCTTCGTATTTTAGAATTTTTTCGAGTTCAAGTCCGCCGAGATCGAAATTTTTACCTTTTACTGCGTGCAGCATCGTTAAAATATCGGGTTGTGATGTACCGCCGCTCACAGGAGCCGCAGCCATATCGATACCGTCAATACCCGCATCCAGAGCAGCAAGATAACATGCTACGCTCACACCAGCGGTCTCATGCGTATGAAGACGCAAATGAGTCCCTTCCGGAACTAAGCGTCGAGCCATTTGAATGGTTTCAAAGACTTTTTGAGGACTCGAAGTTCCACTTGCATCTTTAAAACAAATAGAGTGGTACGGGATACCGGAATCTAAAATTTCACGAAGTGTTTTTTCGTAGAATGCAACATCATGTGCACCGACACACCCCGGAGGAAGATCCATCATAGTGACGACCACTTCATGTTTCAACCCGTGATGGACGATTCGTTCACCGGAATATTTGAGATTTTCGACATCATTGAGTGCGTCGAAATTACGAATTGTAGTTGTTCCGTGTTTTTTAAACATCTTGGCATGTAAATCAACCATCTCGCGACTGCCGGTATCAAGCATTACCGTATTGACTCCACGCGCCAATGTTTGAAGGTTCGCATCCGGTCCTACGATGGCACGGAAACGGTCCATCATATCAAATGCATTTTCATTCAGATAGAAAAAAAGGCTTTGGAAACGGGCACCGCCTCCAAATTCGAAATGTCGGATTCCTGCCTCTTTGGCTGCCTCAAGGGCAGGGAAGAAATCTTCCATAAGTACACGACCGCCGAAAACTGACTGAAAACCGTCACGGAAAGTAGTGTCCATAATATCGATGTATTTTTTTGCCATTTACGTCATCCCTACTTCATTAGATTGTTGTGGTGGTGGATCGCCGCAATCACTGCAGCCACACCGAGTAAACCGCCATTTTGCGAATTCTCGGTTTCATGGTGGTGGATCGCTGCTGCAATTGCAGCTACTTTTGCTCTCACATCATTATTTTCCAGATCATGATGATGCAAAGCTGCAGCTATTGCTGCTATTTTAGCACCCTCTATACGATCTAACGATGATGTTTCAGAAGCCATTACGGCACCCTCACTTGCAAAGTTTAGAGATTTCGGGGCATTGTTGGATTGAAATACTGAAAAATATTTCATTACTTTATTGAGTAATCCCACTCGCTATCCCCTGTATAATTTGCACGCGTATTCGTAACACGATTCGTGATTCTATTACAAAGTTCATTAAAAAAGATTTACTGAATCTCATTTCAATGAACCTTTTAGTTTCTTTCGTTACAATCCGCATCATTTTTTAAGACGGAGAGATATCATGGATCTTAGCAAAATCGGTTACGGAGAAAATCCGGATAAAGTCAAAGCAATTATTGAGATTGCATGCGGATCAAACATCAAGTATGAAGTTGAAAAAGAGAGCGGTGCATTGGTACTTGACCGCGTTATGCATTCGGCTATGTACTATCCGGCAAACTACGGCTTTGTCAACAAAACACTTTCACAAGACGGTGATCCGGCGGACATCTTGATCCTTACCGAATATCCTATGGTAGAAGGATGCGTAACAAATTGCCGTTTAGTCGGAGTTTTAATTATGGAAGACGAAAGCGGAATCGATGAAAAACTTCTTGCCGTTCCGACTTCAAAAATTGATCCAACATTTGAAGAGATTCAAGATCTTGCCGATATCCCTAAACATACATTGGCAAAAATCAAAAACTTCTTTGAAACCTACAAAATGCTTGAACCGGGTAAATGGGTTAAAGTAAAAGGATTTGAAGACAAAGCTTCTGCTGCTAGAATCCTTGAAGACGCTATTAAAAACTATAAAGAGTAAACAAACATGATCGATTTCGGCTCACCAGATATTTTTGCGTACGCGATTTTCGGACTTATTTTAAATTTTGTCTTTTCAATTGCATTTGGGCTCTATTTAAGCAAGAATATCGGCGTCGAAGAGATGATGCTCTCAAAAGGAGATCGTCAGCAGCCTTGGTGGCTTTCTATCTCCCTGGCAATACCTTTTGCCAAAATGATAATCACCCTGTATCGGGTTGCAATTTTGCAACTCTACTTTCTTGATCAGGGAAAAAGTCATAAAGAGTACTGGATCTATCTTACCAGCAATGACTCTTAATCGATCGTAATCTTTCCAACACTTCTTCCCTTGTTTCATCTGCTCCACTATTTTTATTAATGAGTCTCAAAAAAATGTTTCATTTTTACTCATGAGCTATTTTTTTACCTTTTTTTTTGACACTTTTATAAAACTTTATACATTGAAACTTAAACAACAGCATGCATTTATAATATTTTATAACGCTATTTACCAGTTAATTAAGCCAAACTTAATCACAGCTTTCCCTCTACAAGGTGGTACATCCACCTTTTCTATTACATTTTCTTAACATATTCATTTAGAAAGGTCACACCATTGTTATCCGCTCCGTAGTACCCTAAAATTTCACATTCCATTTACGAGGTGCAACTTTTGAGATTTCTTTCCCTTATTCTACTACTGACCTTGTCGCTTTTCGGTGACACGATGACCCCTAAACAACTTCATGTTTTACAAACCGTACGAGACGTTGCAAAATCTATCCCTGATAAAAACGGCAAAACCTACGAAAATACTGTAAGTGCGATTTGTTTAACAGAGAGTAGTGCAGGAAAAAATACCATCGGTGACTTCCGACATAAAAAATCATTTACCAAAGCATCCTTGGGGCCAATGCAAATTCAAGTTGCTACAGCACGCCATGTGGCACAAAATGTCAAAAAACTCCGCTGGCTCAATAGCCTTACCGATGTGCAATTAGCCGGACGGTTATTGGGCGATATCAAACTCTCCGCAAAAGTTGCAACCTATTATGTCATCTTACTGCATCAACAGCGCCCTGATAAATTCAATGCTATCAGCGGTTATAACGGTGGGTCGGTCAATCACCCTTATTACGCACGTGTTATGAAAAACATGGATATCGTCAACCATCTTGTCTCTTCCGGCAAACTCTCCTAATTAATTTATAGTATAATACCTCCACACACAGCGCGGAGGGATACATGGATGATGAAAAACTAAAAATTGTACTCGCACTTCTAAGCGGTATCATCTTTAGTCTGATTTTTATCCTATTGGCTTTTGTTCTTCCTGTTTATCCTCCCAAAGTACCCCCAAAAACCATGGATTCAGAACTTCGGAAAATATCCAAAGAATATAAAGAAAATCAGTTCACTCCTCCCCCGGCGAACCAGTAAAAATTTTGTTTATCCTGTAGCAGATACTTTTTTAAGCAATTATAACGTCAATGATCATAAAATGGATAGAAAATTTGGGTTATCGAGACTATAAAGCAAAAAAAAATCTGCCCGAAAACGGCTGTTTACAGGCTCAAAGCTATCTGTTTCCAAAACCTTTAGATACAGAAATAATGATGATTCGACTAGCGATTTATTTGAATCTTTGAGCAGAAGCTTAATCGTCTATGATATACTTTAACAATTAATTCGGACAGAGGATACATATGTTTAATCTTTCTACAATCAAAGGTAAACTGATCGCTTTAATGGCGCTAAGCTTTACGACTTTTTTAGTCTTAGGCTATCTAGCTTCAAGTAATAATAAAGATGCTATAAAAACTGCCGAAAGAATGGTTTTACTGGCTGATATCCGGGCACACACAAATGGTGCATTGATGGAAATTCGGGGGTATCAAATACATTTTGATCAAAATAGCTTAGATAACTATCATACAAGAATTCAAAAATTAACAAAAGCATTAGATGATCTTTCAGCTATTACCCGTTCAAAAGAGAATAAAGATCGCTTGGAAAAATTAAAATCTGATGTTCAGAAATGGGATGAATTTAATAAACCCCGTATCGATATTATGTCACAATACAAAAGTAATATTTTTACAGCTTCTTTTAAAGAATCAGTAGAAGGGAAGGAATTCGAAAAAGTTATCAAAGGTGCAAAAGTAAAACATGATACATTAAATAATGATATTTTGTCATTAGTAAAATCAATGCAAGAAAAAAATCTGGCAACCCTTAATTCTAATGCAATAACAATCGAAATTATTATCGCAGTGATTGCAATTTTTATGCTGGGAATGTTTTATTTACTCATCCAAAATATCATGAATTCTATCTCACGTTTGGAAGAGACGATAGAAGCAGTGGCTAAAAATCGAGACTTTACTAAAGATGCTAAAGTCGAAGGAAACGATGAACTTTCACAAATGGGCCGTAATCTTAATGAGCTCGTAAAAATGCTCCGTCAGGCATTCCAAGGTATCCGCTCTGCTTCGAGTGAAAATCTCTCTGTCTCTGCCGAACTTTCGGCTACGACACTCAGTATCGGTAAAGCGGCAGAATCGGAAGCTAAAATCGTGGCACAAACCACAACCGAATCCGATCAAATGAAAGAGACGATGAAAGCTTCTGCCGCTGAATCAAAAATCGTACGTGAAAAAGCGGTCGGTGCCCGTGAAAATCTCCAAGAAGCACAATCGGCTCTACATAACACTATTGAGCAGCTTTCCCTTACCGTACAAATGGAAGGAGAGATTAATGACCGCCTCAACTCACTTTCCCAAGAAGCGTCTCAAGTCAAACAGGTTCTGACCGTTATCGCAGATATCGCCGATCAAACCAATCTTCTCGCGCTTAATGCAGCAATCGAAGCGGCACGGGCCGGAGAACACGGACGCGGGTTTGCCGTCGTTGCCGATGAAGTACGCAAACTGGCTGAACGAACCCAAAAAAGTCTCGTCGAAACGAATGCTACCGTCAATGTCATTGTCCAGTCGATCAATGACATTACCGATCAAATGAACCACAATACCAAACGTATCGAGAGTTTGGTAGAAGCATCGGCTGAAGTAAATGATCATACCGAAATTGCAGTTGAAGCGTTAGCTGACACTGTCAATGCGATTGAAAAACTCTCCAACGATACACAAAACAATGCAGCCACTACCGAATCGATCATCAAGAAAATCGGTAATATCAATGAACTGTCCACTTCAAATGCCCGCAGTGTCGAAGAGATTGCCGCAGCGGCAGAGCATCTGCACCAGATGACCGAGCAGTTAACCGCTCAAATCACCGTTTTTAGAACCTAAACATGATAAATTACCCCTCGCTCTGTACGCAGAGGGGTAAATAACTCTTTTGCCTGCATATGATCATCGGCATGTCCAAGGATCAAATAGCCTCTCAAATGTTCCTTAAACCGTTTTAGCAGTTCTCTGTTTTTTAGCGAATCAAAATAGATCATCATGTTTCGGCTAAAAATGACATCGAAACTCCCTAATGAATTCCACAACGCCGGATCAAATACATTTCCGGATACAAATCGAACGCTTAGAGATGAAAAAGGGAGAATGTGATAGTAACCGTCCACACAAGTAAAATAACGTTCCAGTACACTTTGGCCTAAAGCATGTACCGATCGTGGCGAATAGACCCCTTTACGTGCTTTCTGTATCATCTCTTCAGAGATATCAATACCGATTATTTCAATGGGACGTGAAAATTTCACCGAAGAGGCAGACAATCGTAATGCAATTGAATAACTCTCCTCTCCGCTTGAACACGGAGCCGAGAGTATACGGATCGGTTTTTGAGGATCAAGAGCGTCTAAATTGGGTAGAATCTCTTCGATCAAACGATCAAAATGGTGTGCTTCACGTTCAAAATAGGTCTCGTTTGTCGTCACAAGATTGATCAATGAGACAGGAAGAACCTCAGCGGAGCCCGGAATTTCGCCTCCGTTATCGAGATATCGGCTAATTCTATCGCGGTCCGTTTGGCGGGAGAGAACAATGCCCGTCTCTTTTTGTATCCGTTCCAAAAGAGATGTTATTACGGTTTCTTTCATCGCGTACCAAACCGTATGATCGTTTCGATAATCTCATCCACGGATAAGACTGCATTTGCACCGCCGCGTTCAATCGCCCGTCCCGGCATCCCGAACACCGCACAACTTTTTTCATCCTGACAAACACTCAGTCCCCCTAAGGTTTTGATTTGTACCATCCCATCAGCCCCGTCATCTCCAATACCGGTAAGAAGAATGGATAAAATGGAGTTGGGTTCATATACCTCTGCAGCACTGAGCATCATTACATCTACGCTCGGTATAAAATCATGTCGAATTCCATTCATGCTTTGGCGTATTATCGGCCGTCTATCGTCACCGACACTAAAGCCCAGATGGACACCCCCTTTTGCCACAACCATCATTCCCGCTTCTAAAATCAATCCGTCTACGGATTCAACTACACGATTGGAGGTACAGGTTTGAAGCCGTGCAACAAATGAGGGAGTTAGTTCAGAGGGGAAATGCTGTACGATGCATACAGGCACGGAGAAGTTTCGAGGCAATGCGGTGATTAGCTTTTCAATTATACCTGGCCCCCCGGTAGAGGCTCCGATTAAAATGATTTTCGCGTTAGTCAGAGCTTTCATATCACCCATTTAATCTATGATTTGAAATCATCCTGTACATACTCTATTACGTCCACTTTTTTTAGCTTCATACAGAGCTTCATCGATATACGCAATATTTTCATGGACGGACTGAGACTGTTTAAGTCTTCCGATACCGACACTGATCGTAATAGGCTGATCCAAATCAAAAGGATATGTTTCTACCGTCTGACGAAGATTTTCGGCAACAATACTCGCCTGCTCACTCGACGTATGAGAAAGAATAACAATGAACTCTTCTCCTCCCCATCGTCCAATTACATCGGTTTCACGAAGGGCTGTTTTGAAAATATGAGCAAGCAGCCGTAAAACAGTGTCTCCGGTCTGATGACCGTACCGATCGTTCACCGATTTAAAATAATCGACGTCAATTAACATAATACTACAGAGGTAGTCTGGATAGCGATCCACTTTCCGCTGTTCTTCGCCCAGCTTTTCATCCGTTTTTTGTCGATTATACAATCCTGTGAGTTTATCGGTCACTGACAGTTCAAGAAGCTTGACGTTATATCTCTTAAGAATATAATATCTCCACATAAATGCTAAGATTCCCAATAAAACAACAGCAAAAATTTTCCAAGCAACTTTCTGATCTATCCAGGCTACCTGTTCTATCGTTGATGTCCAACGGTTATAAATCTTCTGCATCATAGAATCATCAAGCTGATTGACAAGTTTCTGGAAAATATCCCCTAATACAGGCTCATCATTACGGGTCGCTATTGCAAGTTCAACTTTATCATCCAGACGAGACGAAACTTTTAAGACACCGGTGTATTCTTTTTGAATATACGCAGAAATCACGATGAGATTATCGATATATCCATATATCTCTCCGTTTTCTACTTTACGGAGTCCCTCAGTTATCGTCTTAACTTCAACAATTTCAAGTTCAGGATAAAGTGTTTTTAGTTTTTCCGTAATTGCATACCCTTTTACAGCACCCAGTTTTTGATGCGTAAGTGTTGCAATATCCCCGGTAAACGGTTTATCCATAGTCGTCGCCATAACGATTGGAAGTGTAATATAGGGGGTAGAAAAATTCATATATTTTAAACGGCTCGGAGTTGCAGAAGCCAATGAAAGAATATCACACTGCCGATTTTTAGCCAAACGTAACGACTCATCCCATGAAGTCGTTTTAACAAGTGTGATCGAGATCCCGATCTTTTGTTCGAATATTTTAATGACATCCCCGGCAATCCCGATATGTTGTCCATTACGAATCGCTTCAAACGGATACCATTCCGGGTCAGTACACATCAACAATTTTTTCTTTTGTAGAAGGTAGAGCTTTTCATTTGCAGTGAGCTGAATACTGTTCGTTGAAGCGGCTGCAATATCACGGAATAAAAAATGTCCGAGTTGCTGATCCTCACGTATTATACCCGCCCGTATAAGCTGTTTATACAAACGGGTTGTCAACTCTTCATTGGTTTCTCCGATAGTGTACAAATCGGTCATCATTAATTTTTGAATCACTTTGGATTCGTATGCAAGAGCCTCAGAAGATTTCGGTACGTGATATTTCTGAATCAAAATATCGATCATTTCTCCAGGGTGCTGCATCGCATATTCCCATCCACGATTCGTGGCATCGATAAATTTCTGTGTTCTTTGGGGATATTCGATCGCTTCTTTTTGTGAAGTGAATAAATTTCCGGCATTCATAATAAATCCGTATTCCACCGGATCAATGATTTCATAAGGTATCTGCATCTTATCGAGAAAATAAAGCTGGTTAGAACGATACGCACTCATTGCATCAACTTCACCCCGGACAAAAGGATCGATACTGAATGTCTGATCGACAAAACGGGCATTACGTGAGGTGATATCGAAATGAGATAAGAGAAGCGACAGTGAACTGTGCTTGAGTTCATTTTGGGTTACCATGATTGTTTTTCCGACTAAAGCAGCCGGATTATCAATCCCCTTTCGGGTAATGAGTACCAAAGGAGAATGTTGTAAATAGGTTGCCATCACAATAATCGGTTTGATTTTTCCGTTATCCACAACAATACTGCTGTTATAGATACCGTAGTTGCTTTTTCGATTTAAAACGTCAGTGACGACATCCGTCCCTTCACGATATTCACGCAATTCGACATCCAGTCCGGCATCGCGATAATATCCTTTTTCTTTTGCTGCAATATAACCTGCATATTCAAACTGATATTTCCAATCAAGCTGAACAGAGACTTTTTCCAGAGTACTCCCCTCTAGAACGCTCGTTATGCTTATAAGTAGAAAAAGGAAAACCCGTATCAATCTCACTCCGACAATCTTTTCCAAAGAGTATTTATTTTATTGTACAACGCTAAAGATAAAAGTTATCCTTATTGCGAAATAATTTGATTTAATGTCGTCGATCGTTATCGCGACGTTTCGGTTCATGCCGTCCGCTGTCTCGTTTTTGTGTCGGTTTTCCACCGCGATCTCCGCCGTTTCCTCCACGGTTTCCACCTCCGCCTGCACCGCCTCGGCCCCGTTGAATCGGTTCTGCTTTGATCGAAGGATCCGGTTCATACCCTTCTATAATGCGGCTATCAAGCTTTTTGTTAATCAATTTTTCGATCCCTTTGAGGTAATCGGCTTCATCGACACATACCAGTGAAATGGCTTCCCCCTCACATCCCGCGCGGCCTGTGCGACCTATACGGTGGACATAGTCTTCTGCAATGTTCGGGAGTTCGAAATTAACGACATGAGGCAGTGCATCAATATCGATCCCGCGTGCGGCAATATCAGTTGCAACGAGGACTCTTACCGAACTGCGTTTAAAATCATCGAGTGCTTTTGTCCGTGCAGCCTGACTTTTATTACCGTGAATCGCTGCGGAAGTGATCCCGATTTTTTGGAAGTATTCAGTCAGTTTATTGGCACCGTGTTTGGTACGGGTAAAGACGAGAACCTGTTCCCATTTATGTTTTCCGATCATTTCTCCGAGCAATGCGCTTTTGCGTTTGCAATCGACAAGAATGACACTTTGTTTAACCAACTCACTCGAAGTATTTCGACGTGCCACTTCAACCTCGGCAGGATTACGAAGCAAAGTATTTGCCAATGTTTTGATCTCATCCGAATAGGTTGCCGAAAAAAGAAGGTTTTGACGATTTTTCGGGAGGATGGTAATGACACGGCGGATATCGCGTATAAATCCCATATCAAGCATACGGTCGGCTTCGTCAAGGACGAAAACTTCCACTCCGCTGAGATCAACCGTACCCTGCCCTACATGATCGAGCAGACGGCCCGGTGTAGCGATGAGGATATCGATCCCGTTGCGCAGCATTGTAATTTGAGGATTTATCCCCACACCGCCGAAAATAACGGCACTTTTAAGAGGGAGATATTTTCCGTAGAGTTTGACGCTCTCACCTACCTGTGCTGCAAGTTCACGTGTCGGAGTAAGGATTAACGCACGAATTTTTCGATGCGTTTTCGGGTTTTTTTGAGCACTGAGAATTTGCAGCAACGGCAACGTAAATCCTGCAGTTTTACCCGTACCGGTTTGTGCTCCGGCAAGCATATCGCGCCCCTCTAAAATACATGGGATCGCTTGTGCCTGAACGGGAGTGGGAATCGTATAGCCTTGATCATGAATGGCTTTGAGCAACGGCTCGACTAGATTTAAATCGGTAAATGTCATAAAGGTATTCCTTTGGTGGTTCGGCCCAACCAAAGTCGTAACTCAGGACGGTTTTAGGCAAGGGGAAAAAATAGGGTGAAAAGTGCAGTTGAGCGCAAGTTCGTAGCGGCGCCAACCGTAGGCGCAGATAATTTTGGCATTTTACCATACTCTTACTCGATAAGCCCTGTATTTCGTTATTACAACGGAACTTTCAGCCATCAACACCCATAAAGTTCCTCGCAATGCTCATACCCCCCCTCAACTTTTTCAAACCATTCCAAAAAGTGTTGTGCCATTTTTTCTTTAAACAATGAACCGTGCTGAGGTGCTATCATAGAAATCTCATATTTCCGTACACATTTCACCCATGCCCGGCAAAATTGGTTTGCCGCCATATAACGTCCATGAAAACTCTCTAAAAACGGACGATGTTCTTCAAAATCATCTACATTTTTATTCAGATTTTGAGGAGAAAGGACAGCTGCGCCGATATCACCGGAAAAAAGGATTTTAGAACGGCTGTCATAGAGTGAAAAGTTCCCCGGACTGTGGAGAAAATGAGCCGGTATGAATTGTAAAAAATCGTGCTCGAATTTAATTCGCGCGCCATGATCTTCAAGTGCGATAATCCGTCCCATATCCATCAAACCGTAATGTCCCATAAAACGGGTCCACAACTGTGACATTATGAGCTTTGCCGATGTGGCGACACTCCATTCTGCAATAGCACCGGCAACGTCAGGATCTTGATGCGAAAAAAAGATAAACTTGATCTTACTCGGATCGATATGTCGTGCTACGGCATCGTACAGTTCGCCGAATATTCCACCGCTCCCCGGATCGATCAAAATAGCACTCTCATGCTGAATGATCAAAAACTGATTGACCGAGAGAGAGTGATCCTTATGTTCTTCATCTTCGAGACTGAACATCACACATTTGTGGCTGTCATCTTCATAAAGCAGCGTTTCATTTTTCATATTGCATTCCTTTAAATTCGCGGATTAAGACCATTTGCTGTTTCGCAATATAGTCGATAATATTTTTTTGTGCCTGACCATGCAGATCGTACTTGCATACCACCTCGTAACTACGCTGATTCTCTTTGATACGGAACACCTCTGCAGATGAATTGATAATTGTCGGACGAGGAGGTGTAGCAAATACCATATCCAACACGACAGACTGTTTAGGCTCAAATCCTGCAGGCAGAGACGGTAACTGAAGGCGCACCGCATTTATCGAAATATCCATTACTATGATCTCCGCATCATATTTATGCCCCTCATACAATAAGGTGATCGTTAAGCTCGAATCCGGAATCACACGGATGGCCGCCCTTCGAGTCGGTGAGGTTTGAACCATTCGGTAGTGATTAAAATAAACTCGTTGTTCATCAAAATCAATCCGAATAATTCCTGTGCATAAAATCGTTACCGGGAATAACTCGGAAGTAAGATAAAACTCCTCCTCAAGCTGCATTGCTTTGAGTTGGACATAAGGGGTTTGGAGTGTAGCTTCCTGATGATTGAGCGATGTAATAAGGGCATCGTTTGTGATGCTCAGTCCTTTATAAAGATTATGGGCCCGGATTTTGGCTCCGTTAAGCATTGCCATTTCCAAGAGCCCGTATACCATTTTCTCATCTTGGAGCAAACGTTCCTGTTCGACGGCATTGGCATCATAGAGTTTTAACAGCCCCAGCTCCGTCACATCGTTCAGTGTAAGTACCCCATACCCTTCTCGATCCGGGATACTCTGATATCTGAGAATAAAATGGTGATGATCTCCGTCACTGGCCGCAATTTTGACGTTATATAATTTACCGAGATTTGTAGAGATTTCGTTAAACCACTCATACCCGTCATGATTGTATAAAAATCCGTTGTGTTTGAGCAGCATGCTTCCAAAAGAGACAAAATTTTTGCGTAACATTTCGACGCTCTCTACCGCAAAAAATTCGAGACACGGCTGATTTGCCATAACGACATTTTGACCTTGCAACAAAAGGGTAAGGCTATTCTGGTAATTAAAAATAGAATGCAAATTGGCGTTAAAAATTTTGCGATGGAGTTCTTCTTTGAGAACATGGGCACAACGTGCGAGTGTTTTGGCAAGCATCTCTACGCGCATCGGTTTAATCAGATAATCAAATACACCGATACGGATCGCCTGATGAAGCAGATTTGCATCGTCATGTGCCGTAGTGACAATTATTTTTACTTCGGGATCAATCTTCATTATGGCTTTTGACATTGCAAGGCCATCCATTTTCGGCATTTCAATATCAGTAATGACAATGCTCGGATGATGCTCTTTAAAAAGTAATAGCCCTTCTTCTCCGTCATACGCCGTATAAACCGTTTCAAATATTTTTTTGAACAAAATAGTGACCTGCGTGTTTAGCATTTTATTATCTTCAACATATAATAAAACATACGGCTGCAAAATGCTTCGCAACTGTTTTAATACGCCGGGTTCAACCATTTATATTATCCTTTATCTTTGCGTAGAGAATAGCAAAACAACTCTTAAAACCGATTCATATAACATTAAAACTCCTTATAATAATGCTCTTTATCCCAATGTAAAATAAGCCGCTACTGTAAACGTTCCGATAGCAATAAGATAATATAGGAAAACCAATCGAAACAGTACCATTTTCCCTAAGATCAGCACGAGGGCCATCTTCGTCAGCGTATTACTGACAATGGCAATGATGATGGCATACTGGGCAGTCAACGGGTTTAGAGTCGTTTTGGATAATGTCGATAACGAAAGGATAATCGCATCTACATCGGCGAAGCCGGAAACGAATGAAGCGGCCAATACTCCGATATCGCCCATGTAGCGATTGACGATGCCTATAACCGCTAATGTCGCACCGAATATCAATCCCATCATTAACGCCTCTTTTAGATCGAACGGATTGTTAAATTTTAGATCCTGCGAGATCTTTTCACGTTTTGTGGTGACGTATAGATATCCTATATATCCGTATCCGCTGAGACTCCCTAAAAGTATCGGGATCAAAAATGCGCGTGCCAGAGGAGGATTAATGACCCATATCTCTACCCCGGCACGGATAAGCATCATCGATGAAGCCAATGTAATCCCGATAGCAAAATTTTTGGCAAAAAAACCGTTCTCATTGAGACGTCTGGCCATATTCATCGCTACAGCAGTTGAGGAAATGAGTCCGCCGAAAAGTCCTGCCGCACCGATACCGTGCGTCGCACCGAAAAAACGTATCATAATATAGCCGAAAAATGAAATCCCCGCCACCAGAACAACCATAATCCATATCCGATAGAAGTTGACCAAGCCGAGCGGATCGATAGCCCGATCAGGCAGAATCGGCAGTATCACAAAGGTCATCATCATAAACATAACCGCAGCATTGAGTTCGTGTTTTGCAATCGTTTTTTCATACTCTTGGATTTTATCTTTTAGATTCAAGACAAACAGCACGATAATGGCCATAAAAACAGAAAGCATCGGCGTTGAGAAAGTGAGCATGGCCCCGATCAAAAATGTCACTAAAGCCGAAAACTCGGTTGTTGAACCTTTATCGGTATTATCGATACTGTTGACGATGTAGGTACTGATGAGGAAAAGCCCGATGATAGCGGTAACAACAAGAAAAAAATGGGGAATAAACGAAGAGAACCAAGAGGAAAGAAACCCCAGCAATGCGATCATGGAAAACGTTCTAGAGCCTCCGAAGTCTCTCTTTTTTTGCGCATAAATCGTATGCATTTCACGCTCTAATCCAATGATAAAACCGAGTATCAATGCTAAAACACTGTTTTGGACAAACAATTCATCCATTCCGTTTCCTTTGAAAATTATTTCAAACGTCTTAGAGCAATTATAGCCTTATCTTATTAATGTGTCTCTCTTAATTCCTGCCGGATGACTCGGTTGCGTCCGCTTGCTTTTGCTTCATACAAAAGTTCATCCGCACGTTTCAACAACATATCGGCGGATTCATTTTCTTCCAGCATTGCAACACCGAATGAACACGTAATTTTTCCGGCTATCTCAAAATTTTCCGCTTCGATCGTTTGTCTGAGTGTTTCAGCTATCTGGTAAGACTCCTCTAAAGAAGTATCAGGAAGCAATGCAACAAATTCTTCGCCTCCCCAGCGTGCAAAAATATCGCTTTTACGAAGTCGTTTACTGACAACTTGGGAAATATGTTTTAGAACCTTGTCGCCGGCTAAATGCCCATATTTATCATTGATATGTTTAAAATAATCAATATCGAAAAATATAACCCCAAGCGGTCTTTTCTCGCGGAACGCTACATTGATTGCATGCTCGTAAACCATGGTAAAATGAAGACGATTGGCAATACCGGTCAACGGATCGGTCATCGAGATCGATTGCATCGACGAGATATCGGTAAAAATAACTACATAGCGTTTCTCTTCTTGAAATCGCAAAACGGAGAGCTTTACATCAAAGATTGTCGTCTTATGATCTATGGTGATTTTTACTTTATGATTTATTAGAGGATGGTCGCTGACATAATCGGTCCAACGTTGTTCATTCAGCATCGGCATCAGATAATCATGTGTATCACCTTCTTCAAAATAATCGCAGACGCAGGCATGATCCCGTTTAAAATCAAGGACGCTTTCGTAATGGAAATAGGCTAAAAAAGTTTGATTCGCAGCAACAAGCTGGTGTCCGTCGGTTACAATCACAGGTGAAGGGATCGCATCAAGAATTGTCTGATTATACATCTGCTGAAAATTCATTTGAGTACTGATAGAATCATACAAGCGACTGATCAGCCATCCTAATATACCCATCATTATTAGTGCTATCAGCCCTGTAGCCGTCACCATTTGGAGAACATGTTCCCAAAAATCAGGCGCGGCATGGACAAATATGATGGCACCGATAGGCTGATTAAGATAGTTGTTTACGGGAACGGTTGTAATCGCAAACGTTTGATTTTTATATTTGATTATGGTGTCTTGGAGACGATCGTACTTGCTTTGATACAGTTTGACCAAAGGGACCAGTTCCGGGTCTACATCGATTGCCCGGTATTCGCCGACGGCAAGATAGCGGTCAACATGCGAGAAAGTACCCAGAATCTTTTCCTTTATGAGGAAAAAAGCGTCGTATCCGGTATGTCGATGGATTTTATCGATTATAAATGGAGTAGACAAACCGAATTCAACTGCACCTACATACGTTCCCTGATTGAGAATAGGGACCAGTATCCGTAATGCAAGCCCCTGCCGCCCCTCCTCGAACCCATACACGAGTGTATGGTGTTTATGAATGTACGCAACCATAGGACGCTGTAAAGCTATCGGGTCACCGAACACGTCGGGTTGATGCATTCGCAACAAAGAGGTTCCGTCCGCATTGTGAAACTGCATAACAACCAAGGAGGAGTTCTCATGCGAAATAACTTTCCAACGAGGCAGAATGAGTTGATACAATCGGTCGTGATCTCGGGAGAGAATGGCATCCATTACCCCGGGAGAATTTAAATTGGAATGGGCACGCGCTGTATAAAAATGTACGGTCTCATAAATGCTCTCTTCATAGTTTAGACGGACATTTTGATATGCTTCTTCCATACGGAGATCATTTTGTCCTTTATCATGGATAATATTATAAAGGGTGACAATCGTTGCAACACCTAGAATAACACTTACAAGAGTGAGCAATATTTTGCTTTTTAAACGATTCGTCTTCATTTTTTTTCACTTCTATCAATTCGACGCAACAAGAGCCCGATAATGCTAAAAAACAGCCCTAAAAATACGATACCTTCGAGGATGTTTCGTACAACAAAACGGCTCACTTTAGATTCTTCTGCCATTATATTGTTCATAATGACCAAATCACCGACCTCTTTGCCTGAAGCATCTTTGATCGGCATTATCGATACCATCCATGGACTGCCGTTATACAAAACTTTGTGATCTCGAAGATGATCGGCATGCTGCTGCATTATTGTCGAAACAAAAGGATCCGGCAACCGGCCTTGCGAAGTATAAATGACGACATCATACGGCATCTGATCCCAAAATACCTGACGGTTGAGCATTGCCATCCCCTCTTCCCATCCCTGGCGATTGAGATACTCTTTATGAAGCACTACTGCCATCTCATTGTGCATGAATTCATGTAGAGGAGAAACAACATCTTCTATCTCTTTGCCCAGCTCAACATATCCTATCAGTTCTTTGCCCTCAAACACCGGCTGAATGACCCGAAGAGTAAAGGTACCCATCGGTCCGACTTCAATTCCGGATGAAGGCTTACGTGTCCATTCCGCTTCCAAAGCAGTAAAACGGTTAATCATGTCTCCCCGTTTTTCGGGTTTGTGCACACGCAGTAAACAGACTCGGTGTTTATCAAGAAAATACATATGGGTAATCTGATTTTCTTTTTTCATTCGCTTAAAGACACTTTCCCAATCCGACAAAAGACGGTTACGATCATTATCCATCAGTGCTTTTTTGACCGTACTGTCATTAACGATTGAATGAAGCGTCACAGCCATAGCGGCTGCATGTTTGTCCAGCAAAACTTTAAATCCGTTTTGAACCTCATCCATATGGGTTTCGAATCGTTTTTCTAAAACCAGTTGATGCTGTTGAAAGACGAATAATTCTGTCGCAACGGCAAGGATAAAAACTGCCATCGATACAAAAATCAAAAAACGGCGCGCTAAAGAATTGGAAAGGTGATCGCCCTGTCCTGACAGAGCTTGTATGATACGCTGTAAGTTTGTAGAGTGCTTCATCTCTTCACCAAAAAATTTATTTATATTCTTACCTTACTTTATTATACTCCTAAAGATAAAAAGAAACACATAATAAAACAAGAATATTATTAAACTCTCTTCAGACGAAAAGAATTTCAACAAAAATCGGCAATATTCTGCCTATCGAGATGCTAATAGACGAATAAAGGTATCCGTATAACGGACATCGAACTGCTCCGCCATCTCTTGTTTAATAAGCATAAGTGCTTCATAGGTGCTATAGTTCGAACGGTATGTACGGCGTGTGGTCAAGGCATCAAAAACATCACACATACCGATTATACGGGCAAATTTCGGTATACGTATTCCCCGCAATTTTTCAGGATATCCGCTGCCGTCTAATTTTTCATGATGAAATCGGACACCGTCTAATATTTTTCGGTTCGTTATACCGTTGTTTTGGAGAATCTCAAAACCGTATTCCGAATGACGTTTAATTAATTCGTATTCATCATCTTCCAACGAAGCGGGTTTAAGCAGTATGAACCGATCTATCCGAATTTTTCCGATGTCATGAAGCAATCCGGCATACGCGACGTCCAGTAAATCTGCTTTCGGCAAACCGAGTGTTTTAGCGAGAATAATTGAAAAAACAGCGACATTCGTACTGTGATGATGCGTACTGTATTCGTGCGGCATCAACGGCAAAACGATAGGCATAACATTGATCTCTTCGCTATATAAATAATCAACCAATACTTCTGTAGCAACGAACAATGCATTCAAAGGGAGTGTTTCACTTTTTTCATTGAAAATTGCTTCCATTAGATCAACTGTTCTTTGATATGCTTTTGTAATCTGTTTTTCTAAACTTTTAAGTTCTTTCAGTTCTTCTTTAACGGCAAACATAGAGTGCATCGCTTCTTCTACACTTCGAATTTGATTTAACTCTTTACTATGTTCATCTTCACCGAATTGTGTTTTATACACCTTTACTTTTTCCATATCGTGTACGGCAATATAAATATCCTGATTCTGATTAATGATATGGGCAAGTTCGGAAGTAATCAATGTTCCGGCTTCAATAATGATGACATAATCCCCAAATCGCTTGATAAAGCAATCAAAATTAATAACACTGCCTACAATTAATATATTCGGATTGACAGCTGTGTATTTATGGTTTATAACTCTTCGGACTACTCTCTTCAAATTCTCAACACCTTTTACATATATGTACAATTATCATCTATTCAATATTAAGACTAAATTATATGAAAAGCGCCTTTTCATCGGTGTTTAACCTTAAAATTCTTTCCTATCTTACTATTCCGTATTGTTCTTAATCCAAAGAGATGTACAACATACACTGAAAACTCATATAGAGGAGTCTTCAATGAAACGGGTTATTACGATCTATACGGAGCATAAAAATACCATCCAATTTTATCTGCGCACTTCATTAGGAAGCTTTCATCCGATCTCACATGAGCGTAATGATATGAAACGCTTTTTTGAGTTTGAAAAAGCCGCAGAAATTATTTATGCTGTATCTGCAAAATTTATCCAGTCTACGCCCAGTTACGGTAGAAAAGAAGATGACGAGAGCCGACAAGGAGCCGATAAGTCATTTTATTTCAAGTGGGTCAGTTTTGTAGATGAACCGATTCACATCAGTAACCCGTATCTCCATCATATGACCGGACGTCCTACACTTACAGCGGTAAAACAAGAAGAGAGCGGCTATCTTGTTGCCGATTTCGATATGCTCAAACTCTTGGAAGATCTTCGCCTTATTGAGCATAACAGTTTTGTCGAAAAAATCAATAAAATAGTTATGGGGTTGGGAGGTTCGTTACTGGGGATTGTTTCTGTCTTTTTGATTTTGTACGGTGCTTATATCTTTGGTGCTATGCTTTTTGCATCGCATCTGCAAAACGAGGTAATGCACGAGATATTTACCTCTATCATCTCGATTACAATCGGGCTGGCGATTTATGATCTGGCCAAAACAATGATTGAGAACGAGGTTTTATATAAATCACTCGAATACGGAAACGATGTGCAAAGTAAAGCACTCAGCAAGTTTCTCACTTCCATTATCATCGCACTTTCAATCGAATCATTGATGGCCGTCTTTAAAATCGTGCTGGACGACTACAGTAAAATCATCAATGCTTTTTATCTTATTGTCGGTGTTACAATGCTCATCGTCGGTACTGGAATATACAACTACCTCTCACGGCAGAACAAAGGGTGAATCTATCGATACCAAAGCCGCATCATAGCAGCACCCAATAGGATATAGGCAATCTCGCTCATTCCTGCCATCCATGACCCGACTGCTCCCAAAAGTAAAACCAGTGCAATATAAAGAGGTGCAGTTGCATCCCGCAACTCTTTTTTCATCAGCTCATATTGCTGCGGTGAGAGTTCCACTTGCAGTTCCCCTTTGCTTGCTCTGCGGATCAGATGACGAAACGCAGCTATATCGTCGGGAATATGTTTGATCTCATCGATCAACGCCTCGAAGATCGATTCTTTCATCCCCAACGCCCGGGGAATATTACGCTGCAGAATCGGGAGAATGTCTTTGATGCCGTTGAAATTTTCGATATACGTTGTCCCGAGCCCTTCGACGATGGCACTCACACGCAGAATATAGATCGCCTCTTGCGGGAGTTTAAAGGGGAGGTTTCGGGTTTGCTCCAATACCTCAAAAGCCAGTTTTTGCATACTTCCGCTATCGAGGGCATCATTTCCGAAAATATCGAACATCCGTTCCGTAAACTCGGCAAGTTCTGCCGCGGGAGCATCGTACGCTACCGTCCCCAATCGTTTTGCGGCACTCACATACCCTTCGAAATCCCGCTCGTTCGCGGCACGGATCAGTTCGATAATTGCGATACGGGTATCATTCGGCACCCGTTTCACCATCCCGAAATCGAGTAATACGAGTTTGCCCTCCGGATTGACCAGCAGATTCCCCGGATGAGGGTCGGCATGGAAATACCCTTTGACCAGCATTTGATCAGTGTAAAACCGTACCAGTTTATCGATTAGGGATTTGATGTCAAAACCGCGTGATAGGATACTGGCGCGGTCATCAAACCGCCACCCTTCTTCAAAACTCATCACCAATGCATCGTCACAACTGAACGCTCCGTAGCTTTTCGGAAAAATGATCCCCGCATCTGCATACATGAGAGAGAATTTTTCCAAATTCATCCGTTCCTGATTCAGACTGCACTCTTGGACGATCATTGTCGAAAATTCGGCGATGACCGATTCGATGGAATGGCGGGTCGTATGGGAAAAGAGAGGTTTAAAGAGTCGGTTAAAGATTGAGAGTATCCGAATATCCGCACGAACACGTTTTTCGATCCCTTCACGCCGAAGTTTTACCGCTACTTTGGTATCTTCATCCAGCCACGCTTCATGTACCTGACCGATCGATGCGGATGCGATAGGCTGTGGATTAAAACGGACAAACGGAAGAGTAGGAAACGCCTTTGCCATCACCCTCTCATATGCGGTGGAACGCATAGGAGGCAAATCATCATGCAGTGTTTTGAGCGCATTTAAATACGCTTCATCGAAAAAATCGTTTCGGGTCGCCAATACCTGAGCCAGTTTGATAAAACTTGCCCCCAATTCCGTGATTGTTACTGCCAGCTTCTCAGGAGTAAGGGGGGGAATTCCTAAAAAATGCTCCCTCTTTTTCAGCAGCAGATAAAACGACAGTAAGAGCCGGAATACACTCCAAAGACGATACGGCGAATACAAAGAATTCACCCTCGTAACGCTTCAATATCCTTTTTCGTAGCAATGCCGAGTTCTTCAATCACCTCTTTGATTGCAGTTTTCAGTTCTTCTTTCACCCGTTTCTCTTCATCTTCGCCCCGTGTTTTCAACCCTTCCAAGAAGCTTTTGGAATCCGTAGCACTGAGTTTCCCTTTCTCTTCGAGCTTTTTGAGTTCCTCTTCAACCCGTTCTTTTAACAATAACGCTCCGCCCATTCCCGTATAAAACAACTCTTTTAGCATGGTGTCTCTCCTGTTGAGTAATAGAGAAGTATAGAGCAAAAATCATACAAATCGGTATACTTTTTCTACCAATTTCCAACTCTAAGTTAGGCAATATTTTTAAAACGGTATCGTGAATGGGAAAAGTTTAAACCTCGATTTATTCGTGCATGGATTCAAATACAACGACACGGTTTCGACCATTCTTTTTGGCAGAATAAAGGGCTTCATCCGCTCTTTTACTCACCTCTTTGTAATCATCATCTTTTAAATCAAATTCGGATATACCGAAACTGCATGTCTTATGGCCTAGGGTTTCAAACGGATATTCTTCAATGGAGCTTCTCAATTTTTCTGCCAGAACCGATGCATCCGAAACGTTTGTATGAGGGCAGATAATTAAAAACTCCTCACCGCCCCATCGTCCGAGGATATCCGTTTCCCGTATATGCCCCGACAATATGGCCGAGATCGCAATCAATACGCGGTCTCCGACATCATGCCCGTAGGTATCATTTACCTCTTTAAAATTGTCGATATCCAGCATAATGACGGAAAAAGGGTAGTTGTAGCGTTTTGAACGTTTTATTTCCCTATGAAAACTGTTTTCTAAATACATGCGATTATGCAGCCGTGTCAACTGATCCGTAACGGAGAGTTCTTCAACCCGCTTTTTATCGGTGATATTTTGGCTTATTGCGGTGTATCCGATCTTTTCGCCCAACTCGTTAAAGATTGGATAAATCATTGTATCCAACCAATAAAAAGAGCCGTTTTTACCCCTGTTTTTGAGCTCTCCGCACCACGTTTCCCCCTGCGTGATGGTCTCCCATAATTTTACGAATTTCGCCGTTTTCGTCTCGGGATGTCTTACGATTCGATGATTACTGCCTATTAGCTGTTCTTTTTTAAATCCTGATACTCTGCAAAACGCATCTGAGACTTCGGTGATTTTTCCATTTAAATCGGTGGAAGAAATGATGATATTTTTATCGATGAGCGCCATTTGTTTTTCGATGGTTTTTGCATACGATTGGCTCTTTTCCAAGGCGCGGTTTAACGTATTCCGGAGATTAAACGTTTGCAAGGTATTCTTGAGACGGACGAGCAGCTCTTCTTTTTGAAACGGCTTTGAAACATAATCTGCAGCACCGAGTTCAAATCCTTTTACAATGCTTTCATTATCATGTTTCGCAGTCAAAAAGATAATAGGGATATGGCTGGTGTTGTGATTCTCTTTGATCCGTTTTGCCACTTCAAATCCATTCATTCCCGGCATTAAAATATCGAGTAATATGAGATCGGGTTTTGTCTCCGAAGTGATGATTTGGAGAGCTTTTTCACCATTGGTTGCGACCATAAGGTCGTATTTATGGAACAGTATTTCCGCCACTACCGAAATATTCAACGGTTCATCGTCAACCATTAAAACTTTTTGTTTAGTATTTTCTTTCATTTCATGGAACCTAATATGTTTCGAAGTATTACTAATACTTCATCGTATTGATACTCGCGCAAATGCTTAATAACTTGTTGACGTACATCTTCCTTACAGATAGTATATAACATATTCTCCAGTGTTGTCATTCTTTCTTCCTGGATAATGGAAGAGTGTTCCAAATCTATTATGAGTCTCTCCATAAATTCTGCAATCTCTTCCTCACTATAGATGGTATCGGATACAGCCGAAACGTTATCCTGATAATAAGTTCGTATATCCCGAACCATTTTTCCTACCGATTCAAAAAGCTGCGGCATCAGTGATTTAATTTGCTCCGAATCATTTGACGATTCGATTGCTCCGGAGAGTGCAAATATTTTTTCCATCGATAGATTCCCGCTGATCCCTTTTAATGTATGTATCGTGTGTTTAAATGATTCCGTTTCTGTCATTTCGGGGGTAAGTTTGGAATCGATCATTTCATATTCGTCGCAAAAATAGAGTAAATACCGTTTTATCCGTTCGGTATCATTTCCGATCCGCTCAAGGAGCTCTTTAGTATTAATCCCCTCAATCCCTTCAAAGCTCTCCGATGTATTACCCGCTTTATTTATCGTTTTGCTCTCTGTGACAAGACGCTGCTTCGGTTCTATCCATCGAACTAACATTTCAATCAACAAATCGCTGTTGATGGGTTTGGAGAGATGCGCATTCATACCGACATCCGAAGTCAGCTCTTTATCTTTTTGCATTACGGCGGCACTCAAAGCTATAATCGGAACTTCTTTATACTCAGGGATGGCCCTGATCACTTTAGTCGCTTCGAAACCGTCCATTACCGGCATTTGCAAATCCATCAATATCAAATCATAAAGCGTTGTTGCGACCCGGTTTAGTGCTTCCATCCCGTTTGCGGCGACATCGACAATAATCTCCATATCTTCCAAGATTCCCGTTACGACAACCTGGTTGATTTTATTGTCCTCTACCAATAAAATACGCGCACCCCGCAGACCGTTCAAACTCTCCTTACTGATCAGTATTTTTTCATCTGATGGCTGATACGGCAATGATTTCATCTTTCCGAATTTAACTGTAAAGAAAAAGGTGCTTCCGACCCCTGATTCACTCTCTACTCCGATATCCCCGTCCATCATCTGCACAAGCTGTTTGGAAATGGCCAGCCCCAGCCCTGTCCCGCCGAATTGGCGCGTAATAGACGTATCGGCTTGAGAGAATTCCTGAAAGAGTTTCCCTTGTGCCTCCAGATTCATCCCGATACCCGTATCCTCGATACTGAACTTCAGGGTATAACACTCCTCATTATCATCTACTTGAATAACATGAATCGTGATTGTCCCGGATTCGGTGAATTTAACCGCATTTCCGACCAGATTGGTCAGAATCTGGGTCAAACGCAAAGCATCCCCGATCATGACGCTTTCTTTGATAGTGACATCCAAAGTTAGAGCCACCCCTTTTCGGTGTGCCTGAAATTCAAAAAGACTCATAATGTTATTCATTACACTGTTAAGGTCAAAAGGTTTATATTCCAAATCGAATTTGCCCGCTTCGATTTTTGAGTAGTCGAGGATATCATTGATAACGTCCAATAATGCATGAGACGATATGTTCGATTTTTCCAGAAAATCTCGTTGCTTTGGCTCTAATTCGGTGTTCAGAACCAATTCGGTCAAACCGATGATCCCATTAAGCGGAGTCCTGATTTCATGAGACATATTGGCCAAGAAATCCGATTTTGCTTTTGCCGCCGCTTCAGCCGCCTCTTTTGCTTTTTCGAGTTCTAATTGACGTTCCCTCTGCTCTGTAATATCAAGCCCGATAGTCGTTACATACTGCATCTCTCCGTCTTCATCCAAAACCAGGGCATTCGACCATTCAAATATCCTCTCTTCGCCCTCTTTGGATGTCCATGAGTTTTGAAAGCTTTCGGTTATATTTCCGTCAATAGCATTTTGTATGATCCCAAATACCTTATCCTGCATTTCCGGATGCAAAAAACGGGCCCAGAAATAAGGTTCGGAGGCCACCTCTTCCTGGCTATATCCGCAGAAACGTTCACCAAACGGATTAAGATTGATCATGACTCCGTGACGGTCGATAATCGCAATGATGGCATTGGCGCTGTCTACCAATGTTTTATTGATACTTTTTTCATAAATCAGTTTATTTTCGAGCTCATTTCGTTGAACGATGTCTTCCTTAAGCTTTTTGACGGCTTCATTCAATTTTGTATTACGTTCAGTGATGCGTAGCTGCATGAGGTACAGCGTATCGGAGAGAACCGATATTTCATCCCCTTTGGTCCCGATTTCCATCGCATCTGCGTCATCATCTTGCGCAATACTTTGAGCATACGAAGTCAGATCATTCAAAGCATTCGTCAGTTTTCTACCGATAATATATGCGACGAACGAACTGATACTGATCTCAATCAAGATGAGTAAAAACGTCAAATATCTGTTTTTCTCGATCGCATGCAGGCTTTCGGTAATCTCAAACAAAATTTTCGCTTTTCCAAGCACTTCGCCATCTATGGCAATCGGAAAAATTTTCAGCCTAAAGGCTCTATCCCCCCGCACGATATCATTTGATGCGTCTGTGAAAGTGTCAAGATCAAGCGTCGGATCCGACGTTGCATGGGAAATAACTCTCTGCTGGTTATCGTAAACTTGGAGTGCAACAACATTTTTTAAATGTACGAAACTTTCGGCTTGATCATCAAGCGTACCGAGATCGTAAACCGCCAAAGGTGTTTTTGCCATTTCGGCGAAAAGGGTTATCCCCGTCTGAATTTTTTCATCGATGAGAGCGCGGGATAATTTGGCCTGTGAGGAAAAATTAAAAAAGACGATTAACGATATAAAAATAATCTCTATACTTAAAAACGAGAGAATAAAGCGATATCGAAATGAGAGTTTCATAGTTTAGTCTTGTGTTAACGGAAGTGCGACCGCGATATCCCGTATCTCGTCATACGATGTGTCATCCACTGCAACAAGATGTTTCATATTGATCGATGTGACCAGTTGTACGGGCATCTCCAACAGTGCTTTTGTTATCTTTGTTCTGATATGGGCGGGGAGAGACGGGTTAAATGCTATCGGATGGCTGGGATACCCTTTCGTTTTGTACAAAATGGTGAGCGATTCTTTGGTTTCTTGGTCATCAAGGCTGTTATAGGTTCGTTCAACACCGCCTCCCACATCACCTACCCCCCTTGCAATACCTTTATAAACCGAATCATGCGAATTAACATAACGATACTTCTTTTCTCCGTTTACATCGATCCCGTATTTCTTTAACAACTCATATTTTGTCAGCAGTGTCGCGGCAAACGCGTCGGGTGCAGGGAAAAGAAACTGTTTGCCTTTGAGCATAGAGACGTCGTTGATCCCGCTGTTTTTGCGGACGACTAAAATCCCGACAACTTTTTTCTCATCTTTGACTGCGGCAGTATACCCCTGACGCTTATGGGCAAGCACATAATGGTAAGGATTCATATAGGCGATGTCATATCCGCCGCTATAGAGTACTTTCTCAAATTCGGGAATAGAACGCTCAATTTTGAGTACTACTTTTTCACCCGTAACATTTTCGAGATAGGCGATCACAGGCTGCCAATCTTTTATTAATTCAATCGGACTTTGCTGGGGAACGACACCGAATACCAATACTCTTGCTTCAAGGGAAACGATCAAAACAGTGCTGATAAACAAAGTGATAAGAGTGCGCATATGGTTCCTTTTAAAGGAGCTGAATGAAAAGATTATAGCAGTCTTCTTTCATTTTCAAAACATTTTTGACCTCTTTTGCAATAATTTTTTATAATATTCATTTCAACAATTTTATAAAAACAGAATCTGTGTTATTATTTTCAGTATGATCAATCTAAACACCGATGCCCGGCTCAATATCATCCTGCCCAATACAAATAAAGCCCTAGCCGAGGCGATCAAAAATGCCACCCCTGAACAGCTCTCACAGCTCAAAGAGGGGAAAGATATCAAATCCCTCCTCACCTCGGTTTTTCAGGATAAAATCACCGCAACAAAATCGGATGCCGTATTGCTCGATATATTAAAAAACTCTGCCGCATTTAAAAATATGGGGAGCCTCACCGATAATCTGCAATCGCTTCTCAAAGAGCTCAAAACATCTCCCGATCTCTCCCCTAAAATCGCCGTGATGGAAAAATTTCTCAAAAATATCGATCTTATTGACAGCAAAACGCTTAAAACGCAGATGGCTTCCAGCGGGGTTTTCATGGAGTCCAAATTTGCCGCCGCATTGCAAAAAATACCTGATCTGACCCAAACCTTTGAGCAGCTTCGCACTCTTCTCACAAAAAGCCCCCTGAATGAGGCAAAAGCCCTTCATCAACAGATTTCAACCCTTTTGGAAAGCCCTGTTCTCTCTACAGCGTCACACGACTTAAAAAGTGCCCTCGTCCTGACCGATACACTGAAAAAAGTAACCGAAAATCTCCACACACTGATCTCCAAAAGTGATCCGCTGTATTCTAAAGAGGTCTCCGCCCTAGCCCAAAAGCTCGATCAGCTCAGTGCCGTGCAGGAGATCAAGACGGCCCTTTCACAGCTTTACGGAACCCTCTTATCCAGCAATGCCTCCGATACGAATACGTTGCTCGATTCCATCGAAAAACTCCTCAAAAATTTGGATAATGCCCCGAGCGAAGAGTTGAAGACATTTACCCAGAATCTCAAAAGTGCCGTTAAAGAAGGAAACATCACCCAGGAACTCTCTCAAATTATCACGAAACTGGATGCATTCACCGATCCCAAAACACTGGTTACAGACACGTTTCTCAAAGAATCGATGGAAAATGATCTGAAATCCAATCTCCTCTCTTTGCGCGAAGAGCTCACCCAATCAAGTGATCCGAATGCTCCGAAACTGCTGGAACAAACCGACAAACTCTTAGCCCAAATCGATTATCACCAAATCACTTCCTATATCGGGTCGTCGAACTCCATCTACATCCCTTTCGCATGGGATCAGCTCGAAGAGGGCTCTATGGCGTTTAAAAAAACCTCGGACAAAAAATTTTACTGCGAAATCAATCTCCGCCTAAAAGAGTACGGAGAACTGAATCTGATGATGGCACTGTATGAGGGTAACCAGCTGGAAATCCAGGCCCATACCGAAAAACCGGAACTCAAAACCCTTATTCATGACAATATCGGCACCCTGCGGTCCTTGCTCATCGATGCCGGATTAACCCCCAGAGCGATACGGGTTTTTGAAATGAAAGAGACACAATCTCCGTTGAAAGAGACCTATGGCAGCGACACAAACGGTTCCGATCTGGGCTTTGAGGTGAAAGTATGAAAAAAGCGGTCGCAATGCGTTATGATCCGGCAAAAGAAAACGCCCCCCGCGTCGTCGCAAAAGGGCAAGGGGTCACTGCCGAAAACATTATCAAAATCGCCGAGCTTCACAACCTGCCGATCAAAAAAGATGAAGATTTAGTAGAGATGTTGAGCAAAGTGGAGCTGGACCGTGAAGTTCCGGAAAAGCTCTACCTCGCAGTGGCGGAAGTGTTTAGTTTTATCTACAAAATCACGAATCCTCGATAACCTCATCGACGATATAATCTTCCAACTCGATGTCATCACTTTCCAAAATCGGATCCAACGCATGCATCCCGTACGGGCGAACCGAAAGGGGATCTTTGGTGATCAGCGGATGCCATGAGGGAAGCGGTTTGCCCAGATGGCGCAAGCGGTACGCACACGTTTCAGGCAGCCAATCATACTGGGCCGCACGTTCGACATTGAGCCCCATGCACCCCTCTACCCGTTTAAAACGGTTCTCATAATCGCTGCATTTTCCTGCTTTAATATCGTAACAATGGCACGCGACACGTGTCAAATAGATGGGAGCCGTATCGTCGTCTTCATCCTGCAGACGGTTCAGACAGCACAGCCCGCATCCGTCACAGAGTGCTTCCCATTCGACAGGGGTCAGTTCTTCGAGGGTTTTTGTTTCCCAAAAGGGGGCGGTTTCTTGTTGTTTCATAACGGAAAAATAGCATAATCGGGGTTAAAATCCTCTATTCGAACCGTTATTTGGATATGATGAGGATAAAGAAAAGGATAATTTTATGACTACTGAACAACCATTGGGTGAACTCTTGCGCGAATGTGCCGATTCCGTCGGAGGCAAAAACTTTTTTCTCACTCTTGCCGAAACGATCCGAACCACCCGAGAGGGGATTATCGTCGGTGAAAAAAAACAAATCAACTACTCCAATGGTGTCATGACGTGGAATAAAACACTCCATGCCGATAACTGGAGATTGTTGGTCGAATCGGCGAAAGTACGTACCAAAGACGGCAATATCCTCCTTCCCGCAGAAGACAAACGTCACAAAAATATCCTCAACATGATCCGCACCCTCAAACCGCTCACATTTACGGTTACCCCGACAAATTCCGCTGACGGCGAAGGGTTTAGTTTTAGTGCATTGGAAGTGATCGATGATAAAACGACACGGGTATCGCCGCTGTTTAAAGCGATGTTTGTAATGCCGATCGATGTGTTACGAAAAACGATGGTATAAATAAAAAAAGGATTGTTTTAAAAAGAAAGAGAGTGGAGCGGGAAACGAGACTCGAACTCGCGACATTCAGCTTGGAAGGCTGACGCTCTAGCCAACTGAGCTATTCCCGCATCACTGGGGAATTATAAAGTAAAATCCCTTAAAAGTTCTTTTATCAGTGGGCAGGGATATAGGCGTACCCTGCATTCTGCCATTTTACCAACCCGACCATCGCCGATTTGATCGGTGTGACAAATGGGTATAGATCTTCACTCAAAATCCCTTTTTTGTGCATTCCCGACATGCAGATATCCAAATGGATATGGTATTTCTTTTCGATCTCTTCGAGCCGTTTATGGATCGCTTCTTGGTTTTCAACCAATTTTTTATCCACGCCGTACTGGGTGTTTTCGAGATTTTGGACGAAAAACTTATAGGCTTCGCCATGGATAACGACTGCCACGTCGACCGTATCTCCCTGAGCGGTAAAATAATCGATCGTTCCGGGAACCCCGATCAACAGCTGATTGCTAAACGATTCCATATCACCGGTTTTCAGATCGATCATAAATTTTTTTGTATCCGCAAAGGTAAACGTAGCCGCAAACACTAAGATGAAAAGAGCTAAACGCATGATAAATCTCCTATAGAGAGAATAAGTGAACGGTATCATGGCTAAAGTGTGTAAAAAATGTGTAAAAAAAACATTTCCTATTTTTAAATAAAACAATGCCATAATATATTTGTTTTTCTCTATCAAATTAATGTATTGGTTGTTGACATGAGGATAGAGTCGGTTTCGGACAATAAAACAGAGGGCGATGAATCTGCCCAACTTTTCTTCAGTACCGAAAGTGCCATTGTTGATTATTTCACTACAATCAATCATTCCCTAAAATCGTTTACCCGATACGAGAATGCACCGAACAGTATCGATTTTATAAAATTGCGCCGCTTTCTCCTCACCACCTATAACAATCTCGTCGACTTGGATCTGGATCTAAAAAACGCGCAGGTAACCGATATTCTGAAAGATTTGATGTCGTTAAGCGAGATTTACGATGCCTTCAAGCAAAAATCCAAACAGATCAAAAAAGCATTTTACGACCTTTTTCTCAGTCGTAACGATGAATTCGTACACGCTCAGAAGAGAGTTGAATCCAATAAAAGCGCTATAGAACACCACAATTCCAACATAGCGGTTGCGGAGGCTGCAATCGCCAAACTGGAATATCACATCAAAAAAACGCCTGAGGCATCTGACTATTATCTCATTATTCAAGAAAGAATGAAAAAGGCGAAAGGGATTATCGTCGACGAAATCCATGCCAAAAGATCGCAGGAAGAGGAAAATTTCAAACTTATCCAATTTATTGACATGATCATCACTGAAAATGAAGAGAGTTTTGCCAAGAAATACGCGGTTCAAGCCATTATTTTTGATCAGAAAATTACCGATTTATTGAATAAAGCCGCCTATGTCTTTGATGTTTCGTTATGGCAATATGCCAGAGATTCCAAACCGATTAAAATGCATTTTCAAAAATCCTATGTCAAAGGTCAGCTCTCAAGCTTAACATACCTCAAATACTATCTGCAATCGCTAAACCATGAAAATTTTTCCGCAGAGCAGCAGGAACTGGCCGCACTTGTCCCCTATCTTGAAAACCTGCACCGCCGTAAAATTCTTTATTTGACGACAGAGGTCGAAAATGCGATGCGGCTCAAATCGGTTATCACCTCAATCGACAAATACATCGATCTGGAAACAACAATGAATTATGATAAAATGGTCGAATCGCTCATGAAAGAAGTACCCCATTACCTTTTCATCGATCAACAGATATCAGGTTTGAAACCATTGATCAAAATGTTAAAATCACATGGAATTATGCAAAAGAGCAATGTCGTTTTAGTCGTAGACAATGTAAGTGAAAGCTTTATGGAACAGGTCAAAAAAATTCATATCCGTTATCTTCTCCCTACCAATGTCTCCCCGCACGTTTTTGCGCAGAGACTCACCCATATTCTCAATGAAGATCCAACCGTATGAAAACACAGCGAGTGCCGTTCGGCCAAACAAACCCAAAGAAAAAAAATGCCGTATTTCTGGCCATCTATGTCGATGCGATTTCCCCATGGAGATATTTCAAAGACGATATGCAGCATCTGAAATGCCCCGCACTCATCATGATCGACCGATGGGACGGACGGATGGGGTTCCCGGGAGGGACGGTGGATGAGGGTGAGAGCCTACTGGAAGCTCTGGTGCGGGAGATCAAAGAAGAAGTGGGTATAACAGTCAAACCGGATAAAGTCCATCCGATCGCCAGCCATGAAAACAAGCTCGTTACCCATCTCTACGGCCTCAAAGTCCTCGAAGCGGAATTTTTGCACATTTACTATCATATCCTGAACAACTTTTCCCGCTCAATCCTCCTGCACGCGTATGAAGAGGGAGATACGTCACACTTTATGTCCGAGATTACCGGGATAAAAATCGTCCCCCTGATCCACCATGAAAACAAAGGGATCAACCGATTCCTCGAAAACGGCTTTGCCGGTGCAACACGCGAAGACCTTGATGTACTCCTGCACGAAATATTCGGGATGAAGATTTAACGAACCCGTACCCCTACGATATCGCCGAAGAGCAATACGTCTTCAAGTACCGCTTTGTTGCACAGTCCGTCACGGCTTAGATTAATGAGGAGTTCTCCGTTCGCACTGCTAAAGATTCGGTCGTTTAGAACGACTTTCATAAAATCTCCATCCTCCGTCTCTATCTCCTTTTGCATCTCTTTCAACACTTTTGGATTAGGGAAAACCACATCGATACGTCCATCTTTTCGGTTGCCACCTATTACATAAAACGGTCTATCTTCACGTACTTTTAAATAGTTTTTGAAATTAAAAAAGAGTGTAAGAATATCTTCAGAGGCATAAAATTCATTTTTAACTTTATCCCACTGATCACTTTGGATATTTTCTACCCACACTGTTTTATTGGGATGATCAAAAGTATAAATTTTTATCGTTTTTTTCAAATCGGTTCGTCTGATTTTAATGTATTTTTGAGGAATAAGCACTCCGTTAACGATATGTCCATAGCTCTCATACGTTTCAACACGATTGTTTGTTAGTAATTTAGCAATACCAGTTGTACGAGCTTCGATTCGGATAGAGTAAGTATCATCATCATTAGTTTCAAAACGTGCGTCCGCAATTCCCATCGTCTGAAAAACCCCGAAAGAGACTTCATAGGTGGCCGTAAGCACTTTGGCGCCCGCTATTTGTGACAGTACAAGAAGCAATAATACTATTTTTTTCATCGTGTCATCCTTTCAAGCAAGCGTAATATGTAATCGTGAAGGATTTGCAGATTACATATTGAGCAATAACGATCCCGCTCCTTTTGACACGACACCGATAGGAACTTTAATCCCCTCTTGCATATGATCGGCAAAAATACGGTTAAGCCAGAGGCGATTGGTTTGCACGTTTTGCAGGATCAGGTACTCCTCTTTGTCGATCGTGAGCGTCATGTAGGATCCGATAACCACAGAAAGTTTTTGGGTCTCTCCCTCGGGTAAAAGATTGAAACAGAGTGTTTTTTTCGATGTATCGACCGTGACGTTTTCAACTTTGCCGTATCCGCGGGCTTTAAAGTAAAGCGATACCGCCGAAGTGAGAATTTTGGAACGGATAGAATCCATGGTTGAAAGCTCCGCCGCGTTGGCGGTGCTAAAGAGTAAAAAAGATATTAAAACCAAACGTTGGAGCATAAAACCATCCTCATTTTTTTAGGATGGGATTATAGCTCTATGCCTCTAAAAGAGAGCTAATATCCGCGATTTCATTTGCCTCGAGTTCAAATGTAAAAATGGCCAAATCTTCATCGATATGATGTTTCGATGTCGAACCGATCAGAGGTACGATTCCCTTGTGGCAAAGATAGCGATAAAAAATCTGAGCTTCGGTTTTATCGTATTTTCGTCCTAATGCGAATACCGTTTTACTTCCCAAAATATGGGGATTGGCAGTCAGTGACCAAAAACTCTGATAGGTAATGTTCATATTCTCGCACCATGCACGCAGTTCGATGTCGTATCCGCTCTCAGCGTAAAAACGGTTTTGGACTACCGTCGGCTTGATTTCGGCGTTAGCATAGAGCCGTTTGAGCAGTTCCACATCATAGCAATTGCTGATTCCGAGACGGAGCGCACTCCCGCAACGGCAAAGCTCTTCCATGGCTTCCCACACTTTTTGCAGATGCGAATAGGGAAACAGCGGAGAATGCAAAACGAGAGAATCCACATACTCCGTCCGCAAATTTCGCTTTGATGCTTCAAAAGACTGGGCTACCTGCATCTCCAAAGGGGCATTCGGATCGTATGGGATACGTGCGGGGTCTTGACCGCTGAGAGGCGTAAACTTCGTCTGCAAAAACAGCTCTTCGCGCATTATGCCCTGAGCTGCCAACCGCTCCAATGCTTCACCGACTCCCGCTTCATTGTAATGTTTGGGCTGACATGCCGTATCGATCCCGCGAAATCCGCTCATAATCGCCATTTCGACCAGATCCGCCGTATGCTCTTTTTTCCATGCCGTACCGTACATCAGGGGAGGCATTTTAGTGTTTTGCATTCCATTATCCTTGTTTGTAACTCATCGCTGTCATTATAGCCAACTGTATACATTCGCCATTCCAGCTTACAATTCATTAGCGTTTTATGGATACACTACCGCTTTACTTTATCTCAGGACACCGTATGACTCAAATCTTTCTCCTCATCTTTGTCATCACCATCTTTTACTGGGTGTACAAAGGTTATTCACGCAATCAGGTCGTTTATTCGAAAAAGCAGTTTCAACATTTCGTTATTACCAAAGAACATCTGGCGAAAAGTGAATTGGGACTTTTTGTTGCCCTCGTCGCCAAAGTCGCCAAAGCCGACGGACGGGTTGACGAACTCGAAGCAGAACTCGTCAGCAATATGTTTAATGATATCAGTACCCTCTTCCCCGATCCGGAAGCAGCCAAAAATATCCTAAAACAAATTTTTGATATCGAAAAGCAGGTACCGGACAATTTGGTACTTGTAACACAAGCACTCTATAACGCTTTGCACAATGATCCGCATAAACGCCAAAAGATGATGGAATTTCTCGTCAACCTTTCTTATATCGACGGGGTTTTAAGCACTACGGAAGAGGCGATGCTCCATACCATCGCTATTCATTTGTATTTGAGTGCGGACATGCTCTCAGCGATGCTTCAACAGTTCGGTTCCTACCATCGCCACAGTGTCAAAGAGAATTCGATATCTCAAGCCTATACCCTTTTGGGGCTAAGTTCGGATGCGACGAACGATGCGGTTAAAAAAGCCTACCGTTCACTTGTACGTGAATATCATCCCGATATTATCAAAGCGCAAGGGGCATCGGATGAGTATCTCAAAGAGGCAACCGAGAAGGTTCAAGAGATCAATGCCGCATATGAGATGATTAAAAAATCACGAGGCATTTAAGAACGTCCATTAGAATGCTATAATACTCTATAGAGTAATGGAGGGAAGTGTTATGGATAATTTTACCCTTTTGTTCGGGGTCCTTTGTCTGATGTTCATTGTCGTAAAGATCGTTTATCACAGATCAAAAGAAGACAAAGATCCCGATGAATGCGATGATCAAACTTTCCCGCACTTATAAAAAAAGATGGAATTTATAATGACTAAAAAAGAGATTTTCAACATTGTTTACTGGGTCGGATTTATCGCGATTGCCCTCTATTTCGCCTATTCAAAAGGGTGGATATTCACCAACTTCGAATCCATCTCCCCGAAAGAAGCCAATGCTCTTTTGCAAAAGAATGATAATGTCTTTCTTTTGGATGTCCGAACGCCTGAAGAGTTCGCACAGGATCATATCGAGGGAGCTACGCTTATTCCGGTTCAAGTATTGGGTGAAAACCTATCAAAACTGCAAAACGTCAAAGACAAAAAGATTATTGTCTATTGCCATAGCGGAAACCGAAGTGTCGTCGCTTCCCGTATTCTGGCCAAAAACGGTTTCATTCCCCTCAATGTCAAGGGTGGAATTACCGAATGGAAAGCCCAAGGGCTGAATGTCATCCATTAATCGCTATTTTAAATAAGTAATTTTCGCTTTTTCGTGCAAATGAGCCATTTTTTTATCCATAATGACTTTAAATTTATCCATTTTCAAACGCTGTTCGATAAAGCCTTTTACATAATTAAACCCGAATTTCTTAGCCGCTTTTCTCTCTTCGACATAGATAACGTGATACCCGAATTGGCTTTGAACCGGAGTAGAGGATATCGTCCCCTCTTTCATTGCGAATGCGGCATCGTTAAACGACGGTACCATTTGTCCGCGAGGGAAGTATCCAAGGTCGCCCCCTTTTGCCGCACTCGGTCCGGTTGATTTTGATTTCGCCTGTGCGATAAACTCATTTCTCAATCGATCTCCGCTGAGCCCTTTCATACTTTTGATAATCGCGTTGGCTTCTGCTTCTGTTTTTACCAGGATATGGCGTGCGTGGATTTTCTCTTTATCTACGAACTCATCCGGGTTTGCGTCGAAATAGGCTTTGACCTCTTTCGCATCGATTTTAATCGATTCGAATTGTTGTTGTTCCCATACTTTTGCCGCCAGTTGTACTTTGAGTCGGCTTACCAGGTTCTCTAATTCTTGTTTGTACTCTTTGGTATCCAGTACTCCTGTCTTTTGTGCATCGTCGTATACCAGCTCCTGAGCTATCATCCCTTCGATGATCCGTTGGCGCAATTCGTTTTGTTTATCCGCCGGGAGAGAATCGAATCGACCCTGTGTCCCCTCTAGCAATACTTTATTCACTTCATCCGATGTAATCTCATCTCCGTTGACGGTCGCCAATACGGCTGCAGATGCACTCGCTCCACTCAACAATAAACCCAAAATCCAAGCGCTGTAATATCGCTTCATTGTTATCCCCATAGTGTTCCCAACGTGTTAGATGGGATTTAAATGTGAGATTGTATGGCAGTAATTCTTAAATAGTTATTATGATAACTATTATTTTAATAATTATTTAATTCCGTAAGATTACCTGTACCTTAAATAGCTACTATTGCTTCTCTTGAAGCATTCGATCCAATATGGAAAAAACTTCGTCGCTGGCATGTTCCATCTCTTTAAATACTCTCACAAATTCTTCAGAACCGATACTTTCCGTCTGGATCAAATCAAAAATTTTATGCGTTGAGTTATGAACAACCGAATGGGGTGTATCAAGCAATCCGTAACTCGGTGTTTTGTTGAAGAAGTCGGCACCTTCACCCTGATGGTACCATTTTCCTAAACGGCAATTGTGGTGATCGACAAATGCAAACTGCTCTTTTCTCGACACGGCTGAGAGATAGGTATTCACTTTCCAGACAATATGATCGAGTTTTGCCAAACTCATAAATATCCGCTCCGCCGTATGGGCTGTGCTCTCAAACGTTTGATTCATCATCGATGCGTTTTGTTCCATATTCATGTTGAAACTCTGAATAGATTGGTTTGATTCCGAAATATTCTCTTGAATCTGCTCAAATTTTTCACCGATCGTCGTTACGTCTTGTTTCATTGATTGCAAGGAGATGTTGATTTCACTAATCGCTTTATCCGTACGATCGGCCAATTTACGTACTTCATCCGCAACAACGGCAAAGCCTCGTCCATGTTCACCCGCTCTGGCCGCTTCGATGGCGGCATTAAGTGCCAACAGATTGGTTTGATCCGATATATCTTTGATTAATCCTAAAATGCTTGCTACATCCTGTGCTCTGATTGAGAGAGCCTGCACGGTTTCCATTGAGTCGGCTGCCAAATGGTTGAGATTCTCCAGCGTAACAGAGATATTGGATGATTTTCCGACCAATTCAACAATGTTGTTCAACAGCAGCGTTGATTTGGAAATATTCTCTTTTGAAGAGGAAACCGATTGTGCCATATTCCCTTGGACGTCAATCAGATTTTTTTTGAGCTGTTCATTTTGGTAAATCATGACCGATGAGGCATTGCTGCATTGAAATTCAGTATTTTGCACTTGGAGCAAACTCTCTTTGGTCTGGAGTTCTTCATTCAACCGTCGGATCTCTTCTTTTAGAGATTCATTCTCTTTCTTCACATCAATCAGTTCGTTTTCCAGAGCTGTGTCATTGCCAAACCACCCCATAAAGCATCCTTCGCAATTGTATAGTTAATGAACATTATAAAACAATAAAATCACAAAACTATCATTTAAATTCTAAATAACGTTTCAAAGCACATTTGAAACCTTATCTACTATTGTTATTTTTAAACAGAGTTAAACAATTGTATCGTACTCTATCCTAAATCATATACATACTCATCGGTATCTACCTGTTGCGTTGCACAATAGAGTTTGATTTTCATGTCTTCGTTGATGATATGATCGATCAGTGCTTTTTTGATGATGAATTTGAGTTTGGTTTGGATCATCGCTATCGTCGGAGAATTCGTTATCGATGCGTTGAAAAACTCAATGATTTCACGATGGAGTTTTTTGTGATATTCCAGTTCCGGAAATCCGATTTGCTGCAAATAAGCCTCTTCATCCCGAAAATGCTCGCTCATATAGCGGCTCAGTTCACCCAATATTTGACGAAGTTCCTCTTTACTTGACGTTACCGCATCCAGCGATGCGATTCGTCCCACTATTTCAAAAAGATAGCGATGCTGTTCATCGATCCCTTTGATCCCTAAAAGATACTGGTCACCCCATTCCAAACCTGTTGCCATATTAATCCCATAGTAAAATAGATGTGCTCTAGTATTCTATCGGTTTATCGGTTATTTTTCTGGAAAGGCGATACACCCTGCTTTAATCTCTTCCCGTGAGGATTTAATCAAGGAGTTTATTTTAGGATCGTCACTGACAATCTGATCGAGCAGTTTTAATCCTTCATCAGATCTGCCGCTGCGACATAAAAGCATTGACAGATTGTTCAATGCAAGTGCGTGCGACGGTTTTAGTACTAAAAGCTTTCGATAATTTTTCTCTGCTTCCGAGAAATTCGAGACGTTATACTCGGCATTGGCTAAGGCAAAAAGGATATTGGTATCTTCAGGCCAACGGCTCAGTGCACTTTGATACGCTCTAATCGCTCCCAAGCCATCCCCTGTTTTCTCAAATTCATACATGGATCGCAACACTGTTTTCGGTGAAACCGATGCTGGGAGTTCCCCAGGGGGAAGAAGGACGACACCCCAGTTTCCGCTTCGTTTCCACAATGCCGCAAACGTTGCGAGAGGCACTGCTTCGTTCGGCTGATCCGAAAAATGGACGATGATTTGCCGTTTTTGCTCATCATAACCGATCACCGGCGCATAATGCCAGAGCGGATGCCATGAAAAACTGCGGTTTACCAATACGATCACGGGATGATGTGCCGAGAGTTCAGAAAACATCGCTTCAAACGTCGGCTCCATCGGATAGGCGATCAGTCCGTTGGCACGGGCAGATGTGATCATCTCTATCTGCAACGTACCCCCTTTTGCCGGAATCAATGTATGCGCATCCAGCTCTGACATGGAGAGTTTAGGGGTAAATGAGGCAGCTGATTGCCAATACGAAGAGACCATCTCAATCGATGTTGAACCGCACAGCTCTGAACGCGGCGGAATAAAAGGGACATTGATAGAAGATGATGCGTAATGTTGCTCAGGAGGAAACGGCTCTTTTGGGACGCATCCCGTTGCCATTAGAGTGACAACGAGTGCGTAGAGTAGTATACGGTAGTAATGCAGCATTTGACTAACGTGCTGAGTGAGTAAAGCCAAATACTTTTGTAAATCCGAGGATATCGGTAATCAATAAAACGATAAACACAAAAACAACCGCACCTACAATACCTCCAAAATCACCGCCGGCCGGTAATGTATCGATTTGAGAAGAGATTTTAGATACCTCTTCATCACTCATCAGCGCAATTCTTTGTTCAACCATTTTAGGATCAACTCCCATCGATTCAAATGTTTTTGCAACATCTTCACGCGCCACAAATTGACTCACTTTTTCATGTGACGAAACTGCAGCAGGCTGGACTAAAACTGCCTCTGTTGAAGCCATTTGAGCCCATGAAATCTGGGCAAACACTGTAACACTTAGCACTATCGATAAAATCACTTTTGAGATTTTCATCTGGTTTCCTTTAATTTGTTTTCAATCAGCATTTTATTGCTTAATTGTTAACATTAGATTATATGTATTTATTATAGTTATATTTGTATAAAACATAACTTGGTATTTTATACGAAAAAAACATGTAAGTTTTGTTAAATAAAATATTGTATTAGAATAAGTATTTCCTATACTTAATTAAAAATTAACAGCTCGACTCCTAAACGATTTTGCGGATGATTATAGTCCATTATACTCTCACCATAGCCGCTAAAACCCTTGATGTACAAAAAGTTATTTTTAGAGTTGCTGATAAGGTATGTGTCAGACGCGGAGCTAAAATAGGCGGTGTGAATACTATTAGAACTATAAAGCTGCGCGCATGAAATTTCTTATTTCTCTTGAAAATTTAGAATGATTTTTTGCTGTCAGATATAAACAAGAATATAGGATATTTTAAGGTTTGTTTGTCGATTAGGAACTCATAAATATTCTGGCGAATACGATTTTCCAAAACTTAATCGTAAATAGAGCGCATATTTGAAAGATATACACATTCCATCTTTGACTATGATTTAGCATAGATATATTTCTCAATAAATATATAGATGATTTATTGAGCTTATTTTCTTTAATTATAATTTAAAATAAACAAAATTCAAATTGTATAGGAGTTTTAATACTTTGATACAGAATTACCCTAAATCGCTAAAAATATGTTAGAATTTGCCGATAAGAAGATTGAATTATAAATATTACGAAAGGATTTTAATGTCTATTACATTTGGACAGATGGTACCGCGTGAAATCACAACTATCAAAACAAAAATGCCGATTACCCATTCTATTGAACACTATCAAAAAAACATTCAAGAATTAAATACACTTTCCAATAGTGGTCGGGGATCGAAAAAATTTGGTTTTTCTAGTTTAAAGCATTCCGAAACTTCTGCAGCCGACTTGTCGGAGACGCCAAGTATTTCTGATATTCGAAAACTCTTCCGAAAATGACCCTTAACCAATGTTTTTTCCAAGGGTAACATTATCCTTTAAAAAATACAAAAGAGTACTTGACAGTTTGATTGTCAAGCACCCCTTGGTCGTTAGTATCTTCTTTTTTTCAACACTCATTTTTTTTGTATCGTCCCATTTTAATAATTCCGCTCAAGGATTCGTTGCCTATGGGGCAGTATCGCTTTATCTTTTTGCACTTTTTTTTAATTTTGCTGACAAAATACGTCTGTTACTTTTATTAATTTCCCTCTTCGTTTCCTGGCGATACATTTTCTGGAGAATAACGGGCACCATCCTCTATACTGGATTTCTTGATTATATCGGCACACTTTTACTTTTAATAGCAGAGCTCTACGGTATTATCATTTCAAGCCTTGGGATATTCACTTCGCTTCATCTGCTTGAGCGTAAACCGATCGATATCCAAAATGTCCCTATTGACGAACTCCCTTCGGTCGATGTCCTCATCCCAACCTATAACGAGGATTTCGATATAGTCGTCGATACGGTGCTAGCAGCTTCCATGATGGTCTATCCTCAACACAAACTACGAGTCTGTATTCTCGACGATGGGGGATCCGATCAAAAAATCAACGATTCTGATCCCGACAAACGCGCCGTTGCCATTGAAAGGAGAAAGCGGTTTCAAGAATTTTGTACCAAAAATGAGTTTACTTACATCACACGTGCCAAAAATCTCAATGCTAAAGCAGGAAATATCAACAGCGCATTGCAACAACTCGACGGCGAATTGATCTTAATTCTTGATTGCGACCATATCCCAACCCAGAATTTTCTCAAAAACACCGTTGGTGAATTTTTAAACGATTCCCAAATATTCCTTGTACAAACACCTCACGCTTTTTACAACCCCGATCCTATTGAAAAAAATATGGGAATTTTCCGAAACGCACCGTCCGAAAATGAAATGTTTTATTACCACATTCAAAAAGGTCATGATTTTTGGGAAAGTTCCTTTTTTTGTGGTTCAGCTGCCCTTCTTCGACGCAGTCATCTCGACCTTGCGGGAGGAATTGCAGGGGAAACGATTACCGAAGATGCAGAAACTGCCTTGAAACTTCATGCCATGGGCTACAAAAGTGCTTATATCGCCATTCCGATGATCCGCGGCTTACAACCTGAAACCTTCAGTGCTCTTGTGCTGCAGAGAGTTCGCTGGTCTCAAGGTATGGTACAAATATTTTTACTCAGCAACCCTCTTTTCAAGCCTCTCAAACTGCATCAGAAATTAAGTTATTTCAGCGCCAGCTTTTTCTGGTTTTTCTCTTACGCCCGTGTTGTTTACTTGGTTGCACCGTTGGCATATCTTCTTTTCGGACTTCGTATCTATCACGCGACACCGATAGAAATCCTAGTCTATCCTATTCCGCATCTGATCCTTTCGATTCTTACTTCCTATTATTTGTATAAAGAAGTGAGATGGAATTTTTATTCCGAAGTATATGAAACGGCGCTTTCACTATTTACCCTTCCCGCAATTTTTTCCGTTTTCATGAATCCACGCGCACCAGAATTTGCTGTGACACCCAAAGGAGAAAATGCTGAAGAGGATTTTATCAGCCAGCTCTATACCCCTTTTGTGATCATCTTTACGTTGATTCTTCTTGGATTTGCGATGGGAATCTATCGTCTCATTACCGATCCAGAACTCATTTCGGTAACAATCATAACTATGATATGGAATATATTCAACCTGTTTCTCATCCTCTCAGCACTTGTCATTGTTTATGAAAAACGGCAGTTACGCCGTTACGCACGTATCCCATCGAATGAAACCGTTATTCTAAATATTGGCTTCGAAACATTTTACGGCATAATTTCGGATATTTCGATGGGGGGAATTGCCATCACATTTGAAGACCAGGTGCTCCGTGTAGTTATTGAAAAGCTCAAAACCGATAGCCACTGTTCACTGCTGATCCAAGAAGAAAATGGTCGCAATGTATTCATTCAGGGCAAATACCTGCACACTTTCAAAAATAGCGCAATTTTCCGATTTAACAAAGCAGAAAGCGATTTCAACCTGCGACGTGTATTATTGGGAATTATTTTTGGACAAAATACAAAGTGGATCGAATATGAAAAACTCGAAGTCCATCCAACTCCAGCCGGAGCGTTTCTCTCATTGCTTCGCCGTATACGCCATGAGCTAAAACTTATGGTTATTTTTAATCATACAAGGATACAACTCATGCAAAAAATTTATTCATTTATCCCGTTTCTTCGGACAAAAGGAGTCTAATGCGTTTCTTTATCTTGATTTTATTTTTACTGATGAGCCAACTCTTCGCCATAAGCGATATCATACTTCAATCGAATAACGATGGAACACAAACTCTGCGAATTCCGTTGAACTATGAAGCACAAAATGTCAATCAGGCAACACTGCAAAGTGCACGTGCCCAATATACGTTCAATCTTCCTATCGCATCCCGCTGGGTTCTGTTGTCTGCCAATCTCAAACTTCACTACATGCCCTCATTGGCAATCATACCGGAACGTTCAACCCTTATAGTTTCTATCAACAACAAGCCTATCATTCAAAAATGGATTAATGCATCTCAACGCGGAGAGGCAACTTCCCTAGAAACTCCTCTTCCGGTTGACCAGTTCGAACCATTCAATAATATCACGATCAATAGCTATCAGCATTATACGATCGATCACTGCGAAGATGAAACGGCACCGGAATTGTGGACCAAAATCGATACCCGTAAAAGTTATATCGAACTGACCGTATTACCCAGATCACTTCCATGGTCTTTGAGTTCGATTGACCGTTTTCTCATCGATTCCAAAAATATCACCCGCCAAAAAATGACGTTTGTACTACCTCCAAAAAGAGATAGCAAGCTCGTAACATCAGCAGTTATCGCCGCAAGTGTCATCGGAAAAAAACTCAAATATCGGGATGTCGATGTTCAGATCGCCTCTACAATTCCAAAAGATGGTGACGCCATCGTCATTGCTCCAAGACAAGAACTCATGCAGCTGTTAAAAGCTTCTTTTTCACCTGAACAAGCTGTTGCGTTTCAGGCTAAAATTCAACGTAACTCAATCCTTTTCTTCAATAATCCAGCCAATCCAGGATATGGTATCATATGCCTTACATCAGATAGTTCTCAGGATCTCCTTGATTCAGTATACGCTTTTGCTTCCTACAACTTTACCCTCCATAAAAGTTTTGGTATTCAGGTTAATTCTATAACACTTCCAGAACCTTCTTCACCGTATACTGCTCCCAACTATCTGCCGACTGGACAACGGATTACACTCCGCGAACTTGGACACAAAACAACTACATTCAAATATATGTACCCATCGCCGATGGAAATTGATTTTAAAATGTATCCCGATTTCTTTTTTGACGACAAACAAAAAATCATCCTTGGGCTTAATGGGATATATCCTTCCAAAGTCCGATTCGATTCGGTTTTAAACATATTGGTCAATAATAAATTTGCCACTCAGCTACCATTTGATGAAAAGCTATCTAAAGAGGTTAGTATCACTAAGTTCTTCAATTTTAAAAAGTCAGATAACTTTCCAGCTTACCTAATTGCTGGAGGAAAAAACAAACTCGCGATACAACCAGCAATGATTCCATTCAAAAAAGGGTTTTGTGAACTTTACAATCTCGAAAATCTCCAGACTACCATCCTCGATACTTCTTACATTGAGCTACCTGATGCTCCCCATTGGCTGGAAATGCCTTACATCCGCTATTTTCTCTATGCAGCCTATCCCTTTTCTATCCATCCAGACGGCTTGAATAGTGCCATTGTGATGGACAATTTTTCCTCATCGAATCTCAAAGCCGCTTTGAAACTTGGATTTTTCCTTGGAAAAGAGATTGAATACCCATTGTATCGTCTAAATGTCACAGACAAGATAGACGAAGTTAAAGATAAAGAGATTATTTTCATCGGTTCCTACAGACATACGCCGCAAGAGTTGTCCGAAGTATCGCAAGTCAAAATATCTGGAGGGGAATTTGAAACCACATTCCCTTCCATTTATCGGTTTGTCGATCACCTTCCTTTTTTTGATACGGATCGCCTCAAACCTTTCCGTAACTACAAAACGCTCAAAGAATCAAGCAATATCGAAAAAAACCTTCTCATCCAAGCATTCCATTCCCCTTATAACAAAGAGCGCAATGTTATTTCATTCCAATACGACTCACCATCCGCACTTGAAAAAGGGATCGATATGCTTTTAAGTCCCGAACAAGAAATCGGATGGAATAGCGATACACTGATTGTAAATACGACACTTGAGACAATACACTCTTTCGAACTTGCAGATAAATATTTCCTCGGATCACTCAGTCTCATCGATCAAATGCGTTTTTATCTAACCGAGAATGCTCTTTTTTTCGGCATAATGACTGTTATTCTTTTACTCCTCATGGTCTATGTCATTCGCAGACTACTAAACCATTTCAAAAAGACTCATCATCCGAATGTCTAAAGTTTTTTTTCTCCTGATCGCGATATTGATACTTTCACCTTCACTCAACGCGATCACATGGGAACTCTTTAAAGAACGCTATCTCCAAAAAGATGGTCGGGTCATCGATCGTGAAAATGAAGCTATCACCCATTCAGAAGCAATTGGCTATACCCTATTTTTTGCCGTAGCTATGAATGATGAAACAACCTACCTGAGTGTTGAACACTGGCTTGAAAATAACCTTCCGCGCAATTCCGAAGGGCTGTACCCATGGAAATGGGGTAAATCAAACACGCATGAATGGAAAATTCTTGACTCAAACAATGCGACCGATGGTGACTTATGGATAGCTTATGCACGTATCAAAGCGTCAAAAGTGTTCAAACATCCCGATCAATTGGAGAAAGCCATCACGCATCTTGAGGCCATCAAACGCCATCTCATCCTCTCTTCAGGTGATCGGCTTTTGTTGCTACCGGGCAAATATGGTTTTGTCCATGACAACACTTTTCTACTCAACCCTTCCTACTATATTCCTTTTATTTTCGATACTTTCGCACGGGTAGACGATGCAATCTTATGGAAACGGATGATCACCGAGTCTAAACTCATACTCGCTCAACGATTCGGACAACTACAACTTCATCCCGACTGGATAGCTTTCAAGGATAACAAATTTTTTCTTGATACCAAAAAACCCTATTTTAGCTATGATGCTCTACGCATCCCTCTTTTTTGGTCATTGTGGGACAGGCTCCATCCCAATGCAACGATACAGCAACAACTCAATGGCTACAAAACCCTAGCATCATTCCCGTTTGCACCTGTTTGGATCGATCTTGAACACAATTCTATGTCTCTTCAATCTGATACTTCTGGAGCCATGGAAAATTCATTGAAATTTTTCGGTATAATTTATAAAGTATCATGTATCACAGAAAAGAAAGGGATGGATGAAAAAAACAGCACCTATTTTGGCGACAGTATGGCTATGTTTGCTCTCCTCGGCAGTGATGCTGAATGCGAGTAATCCCGACGTGGAGGAGCTTGTTGGATTGGCGAAACGATATGAATCTCTCCAAAAATACGACGAAGCAATTCAAATATACCGTCATATATTGATCCTTTCCCCAAAAAATGAAACCGCATTAAGTCGAATTCGTACTATAACAAATAGTGTTTCTCATACACAAAAATTTTCTGAGCCTATGGATAAAAATCAGACCCCTTCGGTTTCTCTTTCCCCTACAAAGTCTGCTATTTCAACTTTTGCACCCTATTCAAACGTATCAGAGAAAGAGGTCAAAAAAAACACAGGAATGAGAAAAAAAATCAAAAAACGCTCTGTGATATCTAAAAAGCAAAACGATAGTCAAATCATTGCAGAAGGTTACAAAGCCATCGATGAAGACCGGTGGAATGACGCATTTGCACAGTTCAATACCATTTTGAAACGTCAACCGAAAAATACCCTTGCACTCTACGGAAATGCCCTTGTGTATGCACATCAGCAGCAATGGGACAAAGTTCGCAAAACCTTAGCTCGAGCAGCCGCAATTCATAACGATCCTAAAATATATGCACTCTATACTCAAGCACTCGAACACCTCGGATCGACAAAGGCCCAAAACAACAACGAAAACACCTTTATAGTAAAAATGACCACGATCAAACAGCTCATTACACAAAATTCACTCACAGAAGCAGAAAACGCTCTTCAAGAACTTTACCTGCAAACTCCTTCAAACATTGACATTCTACTTCGTCTTGGCGAAGTCTATAGCCGCCAAGGAGAATTTTCAAAAGCAAAAGAGTATTATGAGTCAGTTTTGACATTTGCACCCGACAATTTTTATGCCCTCTACGGCCTTGCACAAACATACTATGCTCTTTGCAACTATCAGTCTGCTCTTACAACTTATGAACAAATCGATAGAAAAAAATGGGATGCTGCACTTACGTACAACTATAAAATGGCCCAAATCGGTTCTCTAATTCAAACAAATAATTATACAAAAGCCCAGCAATTGACAGAAGATTTGTTTAAAAAAGATCCAGAGAATCTCGAAGTGCTGCGTGAGTTGGCCCTTATATCAGAACATCTCAAAAGCAGCAATGCAATCCGCTATCGGACTGTCGTTTATCAGAAAAGCGGACGAACAGATGATTTGATCGCTTTACTGTATGCTCTTTTAAATTTGGAACGTTTTACACAAACTGAAACCTACTTCAATACGTTAAAAGACAAAACTTTTTCTTCTGAAGAGCTCAGTGAACTCAAAAATCTATATCTTGTTTATTATCACAAACTTTCGTCTCAACAACTCAGTTTAAAACATTTTGATGCAGCCGAGCGCACTGCACGAAGTGGTTTATTGCTCGCCCCTAACGATCCTACTCTTAAAGAAAATCTTGCATGGAGCCTACTGAATCAAAAGCGTCCTGCCGATGCATTGTTGATATTCGAACAGTTGCTCGCTTCTAACCCTTCAAATCGACTCTATTATGCGTCAGCAGTAAGTGCCTATAATGCTAAAAATACCAAAAAAAGCTACGGCTATCTTTTTAAGGCTTCCAAAACAACCGACGTTGAGCTTTTAAAAAAAATTGCCGAGTTATACAAAAATATGGGATACTCCCAAGAAGCACTTGATACAATCAAACTAGTTGAAGACTACCGCAATAACAGACCTGACCTTATGCCACACCAAGAGAAGAGCTTACCCGAAGAGACTTCCAAACCTTCCGAAACGAATGATCTAAACGGTATCTATAACCCATTTTTACCAACCTCGCTGCAGCAACCCGAAAATCTTCCGATATATTCTGAGAAAGATCGATCAAATGAACAAGAAAAGTCATTTTTATTGAGAAATTCCCCGTCAGTTTCAAATCAGCAGAAACAAAGTGATACAATCAACGATCTGAAACAGCAAATCCTGTCCAAAAAGCAATCCTCTGCAAGTGGTGGTTTTTTTTTTGAAAACCGATCTGGAAAACGAGGGATAGACCGTCTAACTAAAACAGTTATACCACTGGAAGCGACCCTGACTCCCTCTTTTGATGATACCTTACATACAGGCATCAACATAATTCATCTTCAAACTGGAAAGCTATCTGATTCAGACCGTTCCTTCCTTGGATACGGAACAAATACTGGAAATCACAACATCGAGGCCTTGAACGGATTTGAACCTTTCATCAAATATACCAAGCGCGTCGATACCTCTTTATGGGAAGGGAAAATTGCTACAACACCGATTAACTCATCAATTGCCAGTACACCAACTGGATATCTTAGAAGCTTGATCGATCGGAATTCATGGCATTATTCTATACAATTTCTCCGCCAACCGGTGACCGAAACACTCCTCTCATACACCGGACAAAAAGATCCCAATAGCGGTCAGGCATGGGGAAGGATTACACGGTCAGGTATAGAGGCTTCTATCTCTTCATCGGACGACTGGATTAAATCGCTAAGCATCGGTTACTACCCACATATTAGTGGAATCAATACGATCGAAAATTCTGAATCCAAGATGGTCTTATTTACCGGTACAAAACTCATCGATACTCCTTCACATGAATTGTTGACAGGACCTTTATTCGTATATGACCGTTATCGCCATTCTACCAATCACTTCACATTCGGTCACGGCGGCTATTTCAGTCCTACTTCCTATCAACTTCTTTCCCTTTATGGCGATTACACTGGCAATCTCGATACTCAAACCTATCTGAGACTCAAAGGGAATATTGGATTCTCATCCTTTCAAGAATCTTCTGAACCCATCTTTCCCCTCGCAAACTCTTCTGCACAGTATAGCAGCTCTTCTACCAGCGGATTTTCAGCCAATTTCAAAGGCTATCTTGGATACAAAATAGATTCGCATCTCCATTTGCTTGGCTTTTTAGGTTGGTCTGATGCCCCACAGTACCGTTTCTTCTCTACAGGAGCTACATTAATTTACTATTTTGACGATTTAGCGCCACTACATCCGAATGAATTGATACGGAATACTTACGCATGGGATAATTTTTTATGAAACAAAGTCTTACGATTTATTCTTCAAAGGGAGGGGTAGGGAAAACCACATTAGCCATCAATATTGCCTCACTGTTACACAAAGCAGGTAATAAAGTTTTATTGATCGATACCGATCCGCAAAACAGCATCTCTGGCATGACCGGAAACGGAAACTTTAACGGGCTATCCGAAATCTTTACGATGCCAATTGAGGAACTGGTTCATTCCACCTCACTTGGAATTTATGTCATGCCCAGCGGTAATGCCGCAATGGAGGAAACCAACGATTATCTTCTCTGGATGTTCAATCATGAACAAGAGATTCTTGAATACTTAGAGTTGCTTAAAGAGTATTTTGACTACATCATTTTCGACACACCCCCTGGCTTTAGCCCGATGGCCGATCTTGCTATGCAGTTTTCCAATGTGATTCTTGCAGTTCTGGAAGCAGATGCAACTTCATATGCAACACTAGAACTTATGCAAAAAGTCCTTGCCAAACTCATACATAAACACCCAGAAAAAGCCATACGTTTTATCACAAACAAAGTTTGGGCAGATGAAATTAGCGTCAATTTTGAAACGGTATACCGCTATTTATTTGACTCTATGTATCTTTTTGCGCTTCCGTTCGATTCTAACGTAAAAGAATCATCTGCTCAGATGCAGTCTCTGGATCAGATCAATCCCCTTTCCCCTCTCACTCAAAGCCTGATCCAAATGCTTAAAAAATTACTTCCGGAAACCGCTCAAGCTTTGTAAATATATGTCCACGTTTCCGTAGACCCTTCGATCGAATGGAGTTTACAATCGACTTCCACTATCGCACTCATCAACCGTTCAAAAAAGTTTCCGATAAATGCCGTTGTATAAATTTCACCAAACTGATCTAAACATGCCTGATCAATCCGCGTGCTGAAATAATCGATACGAATGATCCGCGCTGCCTCATCTACCATACACTGAAAACATCCAAGATGGCGAAGCATCATCAATTGGTTGAGCAATTGAACTAACAATTCGAAATGTTCCTCTTCTTCTATCGTGTAACACTCATCCAGTACATCCTGGACCAATGTTATACTCCACAGATTTAAAATGGTAGTAAAATTGTTTTTATCTCCCACTTTTGCTAGTTCTTTTAACAAAGTCATCAGTAAATAGGCATTATTTTCATTCCAAAGGGATGTCTCTCGACTTTTTTCGATTGATTTTGGAAACACGGCATGTACTGCAGTAGTTTTCGCTGCTTGAAAGGGTGGAGGAAATGTCTGAGATACTTTTGATTGAAAGGGATTGTTCATTGCCATACCTGCCCCTTTTATTTCCGACTGAAATGCCGTATTTTCTTTTTCCCGTTTAAACAGTTTCATCAAATTTTCCTTTTAACGTTATGTAATTATATTGTCTAATTCGATCCACAAAAATATTCATCTCTGCTTCTTTTGAAAACTTTACCAAAAAAATTTATAATATTATTTATTCACCCTCAATTCCCTAAAAAATGAGACCGATGGCTTTGGCATCAGATTATGATAGTATATACCGAAAAAGCGCTCTCCTTCATTAAAATATCCTCGATGAAAAGGGACATCTATCAAATTAAAAAGATTGATACCGAAAATCCCTTTCTGAGTAAAGATTTCTTGACGCTCATTAAGTCTGCTTATCACCTCTTCTTGAAGCTTTTCCCCTTCTTCCCCCCATGACGATAATGCCAAATATGCTAAAAACACCGGTTTTTTGTATTTCGAATGGAGATACCCGCCGAATGACTCGATCCGCTCAGGAAGTTTTTCAATCTCGCTGCGTTTGTTTCGCGTCAATGCACGCATTTCTTGAAATGCGATAAAATCAAAATGCGAGATAGAAGAGACAATTGAAGGATCAAAAGTCTGCCAGTTGTTCAAATCCTCTGTATTTCCATAATTGCCAAAATCTCCAACACATGGTCCTATTGCAATGTCACCGTGGTCAAGAATTTTTTTACTTTCAAGCAAAATATCATTGAATCCTTCCCACCCCTCAACTCTATTCTCATTGAACTCGGGATTCAAAACAACAATTTTTTTCCCTTCTACCCGGTCCAAATATCTCCTAATACGGTGCAAATAGTCATAATAAGCATTTTTGTTTTTCTGGATGTACGATTTAGAAATTGAATCTTCAAACCAATACAAAATAAATATGGGAGTAAACCCCTTCTGAATAATCCGCTCGTTAACTTCCTCTGAAGGGTACCATCCTTCGTCCCAGTCTCTAGTAATCCACATGGAGATAGCATTGACGTTATTCAGATGTTCATTATAGATAAGTTCTGTAATAGAATGAACGCCGTCTGATGAGTTGTATTCATATCCTCCCACTCCAATCAGATCAAATCCATACGCCGCCATTGAATAGAATAACAATACAATAGCAGCCAAATACAACATGATTATTGGTAACGTGCAAAAAGTGAAAATTGTTTTCGTGGCGTTACATCATAAAAAGTAATATCACTATATCGCTCGTTTTCATTCGAGAGAACGCTAAATTTAACGCCGGTCGTATCAGATTTAAATGTTTTTGCCGCACCCCATCTTGGCCAATAAAGGCGTATGGTGACTTTTGAGACAGTTTTTGGATTGTTGTTAAGAAATGATACAATGTAATTTTCACTGCTACGTGTCACTCCAACATCAATAAGACTTACTGATTTGATCCGATCTGCGATTTCACGTCCCTGCAAAAAATTTACTTTATCTTCTTTTTTAAGTAGAGTCAGTACTGATCTTAGAAGCGAAATATTTTGAGGATCTGAAAAAAGATGAGTATGAACACTCAGAGTATAGATACCATCAAGGGCATCAACAAAGTAGGCTTCATCCCTCATCGCCTGCAGTAATGCCTGTTCATCAAATGTTTGATTACTTAAAAATGCATAATCATCTGTCCCAATCCTGGAGATAACTACAAGGTCTTTTCGAATGATGGAAGGGTACAGATGATTTTTATTCTTTTCCATTGTATAGGTATAGCCGGATTCAACAAGTTTTTGAGCCACATGATCATCCACCTCTTCTCTTGGAGGACGAAACCCGGTGATGGGTGTACCCGAAATCTTTTCAATAGCCATTTTTGATCCAAGGACTTCCCGATCAAGCGTCTCATCATCTATGCCGATCAACGGACCGTGAGTGTAGCTGTGGGATGCCACTTCAATATATGGATTTTTACCCAGCTCTTTGGTAACTTCAACATTCTCATCGGCCAATTTGGCAACACAAAATGCTGTTGCTGGAATTTGAAGCTCTCCAACGAGCTCAGAAAAATTACGTGCATTTTCAAAATGAAATTCTGTATCTTCCGATACAAAAACCGGATTTTTTCCGTACATATAAGGATGAACCCGTACTGCGGAACCATCTACCATATACCGTGTCATTCCCTGAAATAATGAGACGTATTTACCTGAATCGGCTTGCGATGAACCAAAAACATAGGAAGGAAAATTAAAATAAATCCAACTTCCTTTTCCTTTAAAACCGTGCCAGAGTACTCCCGCATATTGTTTCGGTAGCCTAGCATCTCCAATCAGCGGTGTATCAAATTGAGCCCAATTCGTCAGCATCATGTCTGGTTTTACCCCTTCTGGTGCTTTGAACAGAGGAATATCGTCGTAATAGACAAACGTCATCAAAGGTCCATTTGGCACATTCGTACTCAATGGTGAAAATACTTTTGGAGTACAAAACATATTGCCCTGTTTTTTGAGCGTATTGATAAAAGGATCTCTTTCTAATCCAGTAAGATTTTTGACAAAACTCTCTCCACGCCATTTTCCCTGCGATCCATTAAATCCGCTATAATAATTGAAGATCAACCCTCCTCCACTTTCTACGAAGTGCTCAATCGCTTCAACCGACGACTCGTCCAAAGCAATAGCATCGATTACGTATAGGGTGTCTCCCGGCTTCAACGTCAGAAGTCGTTTCTCGTCGATAATTTCGCAGCTGATTCCGATTTCGGAAAGATATCCCGATATCTGATTAAGCTGATTCTCGTAACCTGTTCCGTCATTACCAAAACTTTTGAGCTGTTCTATTGTCGTTGAAGATCGCAAGAGATATACTTCTCTCGCTTCACCAATACTGATAGCAAAATTCGCGGGAGCATAATTATTGAAAAGAAAATAAAATACTGGTGACATCAGCACCGCGATAAGAATAGTAAAGCCGAAAACTTTTAAACCATAGTCGAAAGAACCTGGTTTAATTAGTCTCAGGACGTTCATAAAGATTTACCTTTTTGAAAAAAATATAATCAGTATCTTGTTTAGTGAGCATCTCCTCATATCCCTCTTCAAGAATATGAACTTTCTTCTTCGATTCACGTATTTTATAAAGAAAATAGGCCAAAACGCCAAATACCAGTGTCAATATAGTAATTACCAAAATTGCAAATGTCATAAACGTAATAATGTTCACAATTATATTCTTCCTTTTCGATCAAGTTTTCCCCACGACATCCCCAATCCAAGCCATTCTTCAATCGTTGCAAAGATTTTGGTCAGATTAATGATACCGATAAAATAGAGCCTGTAAAGTATAGCGTAAAAAACCAGTGATAATTTTTCCTTCGTTATCAACACACAATACAACGCACCAGCGAGGTCAAGAATTGTAAACAGAGACCACCAGAAAAAGATAAGTGAATTGACCCCCGTTATCAATGTCAAATACAGCAAAAATATCGTTGCCCAAACATCCATAAAAGGCCAAAAAATCGATTCAAAGAGCATATACCAAAGAACGACCGTCATCGAAGGACGCCCTTGTGTATGAAAAAGGTAGGATTTATGTTTTCGGATCGCTTGTAAGATCCCTCTTGTCCAACGGTAACGCTGTTTGATAAGGTCAAGCAAGTGTTCGGGTGCTTCAGTATAGGCTACAGCATCTGATTCGAAATCAATTTTGTAACCTTCTGCAAGCAATTTCAACGTAACATCGCAATCCTCGGCAAATGTATCATGATCGTACAAACCCACTTTTTTCAGTGCTTCCGTACGAAACATTCCAATCGGACCGGGTATGATGTTAACAAGTTTTAAAAAAGCCTGCCCGTTGCGAACCATGTTCAGCCCTTCAATGTATTCGAGCGCTTGTAAACGGGTCACTGCATTAACTTGATTGACAACATAAACCGACCCGGCCACGGCGGCAATCTCTGGATTATCGAAATATTGTACCATCAAGGCTACCGCATCATCATTTAGCCTCGAATCGGCATCCACAACCATCACCATATCCCCGGTTGCATATTCTATCCCTGTATTTATCGCTCTTGATTTCCCTCCGTTTGGTTTTGTAACAACCTTGACCCGTTCGCTTTCATACCGTTTAGCAACACGGTACGTCTGATCTTTAGAACCGTCATCTACCACAATGACTTCCATATTCGGATAGGTCTGTTGCAATAGAGAAACAATCGATCTACCTATAACAACCTCTTCGTTGTAGCCAGGAACGATGATAGAAACCCTAAGATGGGTATGGAAGTTTTTTTGAACATTTTCTCGTTCAGTTTTTAATCCAACTTTAAAAATAGAGAAAAACATAAGTGTAAGGTATCTGAGAATAACCAGACCGGTAAATACCGATATGATAACGATAGCGAACATTATGAAAATATTGTCGATAGTTTGATAAAATGTATACATTTCACCGACATTCAAAAATGCCAGATAGGTCAGAGACAAAAATAAAAGTATGATAATTAAAGGCATTTAGAAATTATCACCATCGATAATAGATAAGTGCATTACACAGACTGTACGAATACGGTACCGATGTACTACTACCGCTGAATGAGCTATTATCTGAACATCCAAGCTTCAGATTCCATCCTTCATCAATCTTACGATCAATCCATGCACCAATTTTATAAAGAGATGTTTCACTATTAAATGAGTACCCAAGTGCACCATTTAGTTCAAGATTGAAACGTTCTGCCATCGGAAAATTCAAACCATTTGACACATAAGTCGCATCTGCAAAACTGGGAGAATAATAGGCATCTGTAGGCTGAGAATTGAACGTATACCAACCGCTCGTAGAGAGGGACCAAACAGCAATTGGTAATTCAAATTGATAGAAACGATACTGAAATTGCGGGGTAAAAATCATATTACCGTTCTCATCCCGGCCAAATTCCGCTGCCCCCCAAAATTCACGACCGTTTTCAAACAATGCGTAATCACTAATAGTTAAAGAAGTAAAAGAATTATGTTCTTCAAACGGTGTAATTGCGTATTTAGAAAATCCTATATTTCTTCTTTGCGCACTCAGACTAAGGGTATGCGGTGCTAATGGAAAAGAGGCACGCAAGTAAGGATTAAATTCACCCTTGGAACCCACAGTATCAAAAAACACCCCTCCTTCCCAATTTTCCTTACCAAGAGATACGAATGCACTCGTTCCCTCAATTCTTTTTTTTGTTGATTTATATTGATAACGTCCAATCTCACTTCTAAGAATGTAGTCTGAATCGGTCACATATTCACCGATAATTTTCCCTTGGAGAATTTCCAATCCATTGCTATCTTTCAGCCGATCGACTGCTACTCCGGTTTTTAGATTGACTCGGACAGGCTCATTGCGGGTAAGAGGGATATCTTTTTTTTGACTTTCTTCCACTTTGTTGTCTAATCGTGGAAACGGTATTTCATCAATATTCAACATTTCTGCTATAGCCGATGCTTCACCATCTTTTCCTTGAAACTGAAGCATTTCCATGTAAGCCCGGCCGTATTTAATATCGCCACTTTTCAAATACAAGCGACGGTAAAGACGCGATGCTTCCGAAAACTTCCCTTTTTGTCGAAGAAAATCGGCAAATTTTTCTTCTTCCTGCATTTCATTACCCAAATCCGGCTGCTCTTCTTTCTGCAATGACGGCTGTGGTAAAGCTTCTGTATGAAGTTGCACGCCGGAGGATTCAGTTATTTTAGAAATTTGTTGTATCAGCTTTTCAACATCGCCATCATTCTCTCCGTTATGACGTATCAAAAGCAAGGTATCGAGCGCTTCGCTATTCTTTCCAACCCAAAAAAGATTTTGGGCATATTCAAACCACGATTTTGGAGTATTGAGACTCTCGGCATATTTTTTCCAATACAATAATCCCTCTTCAGTCTGTTTCATCCGCAGTGATATATTCCCCATCTCTTTAAGCAAAGCTGGATCATTATTTTTACGATACTCCCGATCCAGATAATAGAGTGCTTTTTCGAATTGCCCATCCAAAACAAGAACATTAGAAAGTCGCTGAAGCAACTGTTTATTTTCAGGATTTTTCTTTAAATTTGCTTCATATTTAGCTATCAGACGAGTAAATTGTTTTTGGTCAAACCAAACCTCTTCTTGAACTTCTTCATCAGAGGGTTGCTCTTGATTCAACTGTGCAAACAACTGTGCCGCCGTGGCATTATCACCTTCCCAGCGTGCAATATAGGCCAAACTTTTTCGTGCTTCAAATCGTTCCGAAGGGTTTCCATGATGCTTTACCTCTTCAAGCAGCTGTTTTGCATCTTCATAGTCCCCTTTCCAACTGTATATCTGACCACTTGTTAATTTGGCCAAATAACGCTGTTTTCCTTCGACGCCCTGAAGGTAAATCAATGCTTCATCATATTGGCGGTTCCACGCAAGATTCTGTCCTAATGTCAAACGAATCTCAGAGTCAAACGGATAAGTTTTCAAATACTCTTTAAATAAAGCAATTTGATCTTCTGTGCGGCCTAATTTAGAATACAGATAGGCAACTTTCTGAACATTCTGTGTACTCGGAGATTGAGCATATTCCTCCAAACTCTCTTCAAGCAATTCACGATCTGTCTTTAAATGTGTTATGACTGGAATAGAAACTTCTTTTGTGACAGCAACAATCGAGCGACGCATTTCGTTCCTGTCCGAATCAGGAGATGTAGCTTTTATCTTTTTTACACTCGTTTCGGAGAACTCTTTAGGCATTGATGCAAGAATACTTCCGGCGAGGAACTTGTTTGATCCTTCAGCAATTTTACGTGCAAGCGCTTTTTTTACAGTATTACTTATATCAATATGATGACGAGACAAAATGGCATATAATTTTTCTGCCTCCTCTGGGGAAAATGAAGTAATACTGGTAACATACTCCTGGCTATTTAGATCAATCGCTTTTTTTTTCAAAAAAGACTGGTCTGCTTCTTGCTGGTGTAAATCATTTAATATCTTTTTGACAGAATAATTTTTCTTGGGATCCAACCCCTTCAACACATCGTACGCTTGTGCAATACGATTATTCTCGAGCAAAAAACGAGCATAAATCACACGATACTGAAAATCGTTTGGATGTTCGCGAATCATTTTCTGAAACGATGATTCGTCAATCCCCAAACTTGCATGTAATGCGATACTCGTCAATCCAATCCAAGCAATTTTGCCTACAACATTATTCATACAGTACTTCCGAATGTGTGTTCAAACAGGCGTACTTCACCGCTAAATAGAGTAGGTGCTTCATAAGCAGCGTCAAATATCACATCTTCTTTCAACAATAAAAACTTCTTCAATACCACTTCATAATCTGTTTTCTGGGTATTGCTGAGCATCAAATAAAATTTATGATGCTCATTATCTAAAAAGGCGACATCATCTTCTCTGAAAATCGTATCAAACCGTTCATTTTGGAAAGGAACAGTATAGGTAAAAACGAAAACGGTAAAAATACGTCTTGCACGAAGAGAGAGTTCTATCAATTCAATAAAATTACTTTCTGATTCTACCGTACTGGTCTGCATATGATCTCGAACACTGTCAGAGTAAAAGGTATTTCCAAGCGTTTTTTCAATAGTGAGAACGTAATCTATGATTCTGATTTTATTATCGTAAATTCCAGTTGCACCAAACTGATGCGCACGGATCTTGTCTTCAGCCCGAACAAAATCTTTCTCCAAAACAATCATCGTTTTAAGCTGAGGATAATTGGTATTGGCCTTCTCCAAAAACATCATTGCCGACATAACCGTTTCAGTTTCATAAACAATCAAAGAACTTTGAGACCACATCTCGTCAGATAATTCTGACAACTGTCTGAATCGACGTACGGCAATACGGACCAGATTGCCAAACAAATATTCATTCCATCCTGACAGATAAGAGCTGTGCGCAATAATTGCAATATTGATGTTTGCGTGATTCCTACTTAAAGGACGTTCTACTTCCACAGGCAAAATATTCGTAACAGCACCCACTGCTACCGGCTCTGTTTTTGTTTGCTGCAGCAATGTAAACGACTGATCTGTATACACAAAACTATGCAGAGTATTCTCGAGTGGATAGAAAGAAGAAAGAACTTGAACCTCCCGCCCTTTTTGAGTATTATCAAACGCAATCGAAAGAGTCAAGTCAGCATAATTGAGCAGGGCATCATGAATGGATGAATAATTTTCACTCCCTTTGAGCAACGTAATGACTGTTTTGATCTTTTTACTTAGAACCAATCGGACAATATCCGAAAGAATCTCAAAACTGCCAATTTGGTCCATCATATCAAAAAATAAATCGATCCGTTGAATGTAGAGTAGTTCTGTCTCGCTCTCACGGAGTAGTTTCTCAATGTCGTTGAATAAAAAATTCATCCCCATATGACGCTTGGAATTCTTCCAATCGTTATTGAGAATGACAGCGTGCTCAAAAACAAAAGCATTGTCACCCATCATTTTTTTGGTGATCTCATTTTTTTTATAAAATGTTTCTTCGGGAATCGTTACGATCTGGGTAGGATTTTTTAAACCAGAAGCAGCAGCAATGAAGGTAGCAAGCATATTTTTTCCTACACCTCTTTCCCCTTCGATTAGAATAACTTCAGCACTTGCAATGGTTTTATCAAGAATCATGAGAGGACCTTTCTAGGGTAATCAACCACTTTACATCTATCTTATAAGAACCGAAAAACCGCTCTTTAGATATCATTAAAAAAGGATCAGGAATTACTATTTTTATGAATTTGAAAGTAGGATAGCAAGGTTATATTGCGCGCGGCTATGTCCTTGCTCGGCTGCTTTACGGTACCATTTAAGAGCCTCTTGTAGGTCTTTTCCAACACCAATTCCTTCAGAGTATGCCAATCCAAGCTCATACTGTGCATCAGCATGGCCTTGTTTGGCTGCGAGAGTAAACCATTTAACCGCTTCCGATTCATTTTTCGCTACCCTACGCCCTTCAGCAAGGAGAACCCCCAAATTGTATTGTGCATTCGGATTTCCTTGTAGTGCAGCTTTCGTAAACAATGATATCGCCTGTGTATCGTTATTTGCTACACCACGGCCAGCAAGGTAATACAATGCAAGGTTATACTGCGCTTCAGAATACCCTTGCGCTGCTGCAGCCGCATACCATGCTGCCGCTCTCACATCATTTCTTGGAACTCCATTTCCTTCCGCATATAATAAAGCAAGATTATATTGAGCTCGAGGGTCACCCTGCTTGGCCGACTTCATCAACCATTTGGCTGCTTCTGACATTTGTGATATATCTTGCACACTTGTTATAGGCGCAATTCCGTCTTGATTTATGTCGACAACCGTAGATGATAACGGATTGGTATTTCCTGCCGATACAGCCATTGGAGCTGCTCCTACTCTCTTGTCACTTTTAACTTTTAAAGGGATAGTATTCGATTTGGAATCATTGCTTAACTTTTCTTTTGTTACAGCAACAGTTTGCTGTGCATCAACAGTTTTATTTTCCAAATGATTGTAACGTGACGAGAGAATGTTCTGTGCTTCTTTATCTCCCTGTGCAGCAGCCAAAGAGAGCCATTTTTCAGCAAGTTGATCATTTTTCTGAGTACCAAGACCGGCTCCATACATCACGCCAACATTATACTCCGCATCCACATGTCCTTGTTCTGCAGCTTTGAGATACCATTTGAAGGCATTAGCATCGTTGTGTTCCACCCCATACCCATTTTCATACATGATTCCAAGATTGTATTGCGCTGCAATATTTCCTTGCTCTGCAAGTGGCTGCCAAATTTTTACAGCTGTAGAATAATTTTTGGTATCAAAAGCTTTGACTCCATCTTCAAAAAAAGCTGCCATTAGTGCGGCTGAAAGAGCCATACTAATGAATGTAAGGCGCAATAATGACGAAGACGAAGCTCGTTTACTCATCGAATAAATCCTTGCGTTGATGGATGTTATGTGTACACTAACATAATTATTACAAAAACTATATCATAAATTACATTGATGTTTTTTTAAAGTTAAAGCGACTACATCCAACTTGGGCTTATTCTCTCAAAAATGCAATGACCTAATCTTGTTTTTCTTTGATATGTTTCAAAAAGCCAAAACAGAATTTGATCCCAAAAAAAATAGGACAAATCTGGATAAAAGCTTATATTTTAACTACAGGGAACACTTTTATGTGATGACCTAACATAAAAATAGAATGTGCTGATTAAATGAGAGGCAAGAACATAAACTTATCAAGATACCATTTTGCAGGTAACCGAATAAATTTATAGATGGATTACCCGAAATAAGTTGAGGAAATATTCGCTATTTAAAAAAGCGCATATGAGGCGAATTGACTTCTTCCAATATGAGCTACAAAACATTTATGCTCTATTGGAAAATCATGCGCTTGACATTTTACTGCCTCATTGTTAACGTTGGAATGATTTCCTTCATTATAGGTTCGTTTATGTAAAATAAACCTTGATATTTTATAAGAAAAAAATATGCAAGTCTAGTTGAATCAATCGCTATTATTGAATACAATAAGCCAATGCTTATCTAGAAATTAGCAATCCGATTCCTAAACGATTCTGCGGGTGATTGTAATCCATCAAACTCTCACCATAGCCGCTAAACCCCTTGATGAACAAAAAATTATTTTTAGAGTTGTTGATTGGGTATGAGTATTCACCTTCGATTGAACCACGGTTGTTGCTATTAAAATAAAGGTTATCCCGCAACGTCAGTTCAAATTGATGCTGCCCATAAAGATATTTGAATTTCAAATGACCGTATCCGAGATAAGAAGTAATGTCTTTATTATCACTGCTAGCGTGAGTATAACATCCTCTTAATTGAATCAGTAAATCGTTATACTGAAAATCCAAATCTGAATAAACTTGGTTCATATCACGAGACAACGGTTTCCCAAGTCCATTAGATTTATGCAGAAACCCGATACTAATGTCTTTTAAACCACTTAGAGAATCCAGTTCATGTGTGCTGGGAATAGTTATCCAAAATTCAGGTTTGTAATTCGTTTCCCGAAACGGAGCAGAATTGGTATATAACTGCCACCATACTTCTTGCGTGTATCCAAAAGAAAGCGTTTCATTCCAACCCAGTAAGTCATAGCTAAGCGTTTTTTTAAAACTGATCTGAAATTCCGTTTCGACATTGCTATTAAAAACATTGTATCCGGGGTAGTCGATACTGTTACGTTTCTCGTAATTTTCCGTCGTATACGAAAAGGGTATTAAATAATTTTTTTCATGAGGAAGTATCCCAAAATTGCTGAACATCGTAGATACCAATGATTTACGTTCTTCAGAATTTTTTGGCATATCCAAATGTTCATTCCCAAATTTCTGCATTTTTTTATCGGTCACTGGGTCGATCTGATAAACCTGTTTATCGCTACCTATTGAAGTATTATCTTCACTCTTGGCTAGTGCATTGTATGCGGCTTTCTTATACCAGTAAAAGGCCTGAGTCATGTTTTGATCCGTACCCGATCCGTTTTCATACATCGTCGCCAGTTGATATTGGGCATATCCATCCCCGCTAAGGGCTGATTTTTCAATATCGTGAAACGATCTCACACTATCGGCTATCAATGCAATATTGAAGAAGAGTAGCCATAGCAGTTGTTTCATAGGATTCCTTACTATCATGTAGATTGATTTGTTTTTCAACACCAAAGGTTTTTATCTCAAATTGCCGCTATTCTAGAATGTAAGAAATGTTATTGCGAAAAGATCACTACGCTGTAAGAGCCGATAGAAACAACAGCATGAAAGGGCATCCCATCATACTCACCCTCTATTGCGATAACATCACCACTCGGATAGTTGCCAAAATCATCATTGTACCCTTCCCAATCACTGTTGAAACGGAGTTTCCAAGCTCCTTCGGCCGGAAGTCCGATAACGTAATTTTCCTGTGCCTCATGTAAGAAGTTAGCAACGATTACAACGTCATCTGATGCACCGCCCTTGTCCCAGCGATGATATGCAATGAGCTTACGTTCATTGTTCATGTGATAGACCTGTGTATACTGGCCGCACAAACCGCGTGTGAAACCCTCGCAGTTTGAGCGTAACCGTATGAGATCCCGATACAGACGAACAATACCGTGAAATTCATCATATTGATCCCAATTAACGGGAACCGTATCGCGAAACCATCCCCCCTCTAGAAATTCCTGACCCTGAAAAAGCATCGGGATACCGGGAGAGGTAAAGACCATTGCCGCTGCCAATGTCGAACGTTTTTGTGCATACCATCCTTTTGGGTCATTCGGATTAATCTCTTGCGGTACACGGGCATGGCCGTTTGCTACCTCATCATGCGATTCGCTATAGATAATACGGTCAAAGGCATCATCGTTATAGCGGTATAAGATAGCATCACGGATGGCATCAAGCGAGCGCTGCTCGTCTTGGGGGGCAACCACCGCTTGACGTATGGGATGGACAAACATAGCATCCCACTGAGAAGCGAATCCGGCGCCGCCGGCGCCGACATCTTTGGTGATCCACCTGTTGTTTTGAAGATCTTCGGCAATGGTGATACGTCCGGGAAATTTCTGTGCGATTTGGCTATTGATCCATTGGAGCAGACTCCACCCCTCAGGAATATCTCGCTTTTCAGAATCGTTGATCATCCGAATAAATTGGGTGCAGTCAAAGCGGATACCGTCTACATGATATTCCTCGAACCACATCAGGGCGTTATCCATGAGGTATTCCCTTACCTCTCCCCGTCCGAAATCGGGTCTGGTTTCTCCCCATGGGGTAATCGCCCTTTCATCGTTATAGAAATAGATTCCGCCGCGACCGTTTTCGCTCCAACCGTCAAACTGCCACAGATCGAGATCACTGGGGCCAAGGTGATTGTACACCACATCCAGTATCACTGCGATACCCTCCTGATGGGCACGTTTGACAAACTGTTTAAACGCCAATGGTCCTCCGTATTCGCCTTCAACCGAAAAAATATGAGAAGGATTATATCCCCATGAGCGTTCTCCGGCGAATTCTCCTATCGGCATAATCTGTATCGCATTTATGCCGAGTTTTTTCAAATGATCCAGACGCGCGGACACCGATGAAAATTCACCCTGATGAATAACGTCTTCTTGATCATTGAACGTCCCGACATGCAGTTCGTAGATGACAAGTTCATTCCACGGCATAATAGTAAATTCGTCCCCCTCCCAGTCGAAACGTGTATCGTGAACGATAGCATTGCCGACGGAACTTGTCACTTCACGGGCATAGGGATCGATCCGCTTGAACTCACCGTTTTGAGTAGAGAGGAGAAACAGATACTCATCCCCTGCATGAGCCTCAGGCACATTTGCATACCAATAGCCATTTTCTTCAGAGAGCATCGGATGCTTAGTACCATCCCATTCGTTGAATGACCCGATAACGGATACGCGTTGTGCATGGGGTGCCCATACGCGGAAGGCAACGCCCTGCTCATGCAGAATCGATCCCATCCCCTTGATTTTAATTTCATTATTCATGGTCTAATTCTTCTTTTGATTAAGATAGGTCTAGATGAAGAGTCTCAAGCCCTGAACGAGAATGGATAAAAAGACATTGATCTCAGATGATGCGTAATGTTGTTCAGGAGGAAACGGCTCTTTTGGGACGCATCCCGTTGCCATTAGAGTGACAACGAGTGCGTAGACGGTAGTACTTCAGCATTTGACTAACGTGCTGAATGAGTAAATCCAAATATTTTTGTAAATCCGAGGATATCGGTAATCAATAAAACGATAAACACAAAAACAACTGCCCCTATGATACCGCCGAAATCACCGCCGGCCGGCAATGTATCGATTTGGGAAGAGATTTTTGATACCTCTTCATCACTCATCAGTGCAATTCTTTGCTCAACCATTTTAGGATCGACACCCATCTTTTCAAATGTTTTTGCGACATCTTCACGCGCCACAAATTGACTCACTTTTTCATGTGACGAAACTGCAGCAGGCTGGACTAAAACTGCCTCTGTTGAAGCCATTTGAGCCCATGAAATCTGGGCAAACACTGTAACACTTAGCACTATCGATAAAATCACTTTTGAGATTTTCATCTGGTTTCCTATTATTTATCTATTTTAAATGCAACGGTTAAAAATCATATCGCATACCAAAATACAGTGCATCGTTATAAGTAACATTGCGGCTGCCTAGATCGGTATCAATTTTACGATATCCCACCTCTATACGTCCATTATGAATCGGCTCAACATCAAGATGAATACGAGCTTCAAAATATTCGTCACCGTTTTGAAACGTTAATACAGATGGAGCATAGTACAAAACACCTCCGAAATAAAAGGGAAACGGTGTCGTAATCGGCAATTTCATTTCGGCTTCGGCACCTAAAGGAAGAGCCGAATAGTGACTCCCGTCCAATTTGGTGTATTCCCCTTTGACTCCAAGCCCCAGTGACAAACCTGTCATACTCGTTACCGGCCGCATAACCATAAAGGATAGTTCCATTAACGGATCAATATTTGAGATTTTGTCACTGTTGCTCTCATCGCCGTTTAGTATACCTGCTCCGATGTAAGTACCTTGCATACTGTTTCCCATCTGTGCCATATCAAGACGAACCTGACCTTCAACTTCTTTGTTATTAATATTTAACTCAACTTGATTGGCCGCATATACGGCACTGCTTATCATTGCACCTAGCATGATTTTTTCTAACATTGCATATCCTTGTATCTAATAAGGTAAATCGTTCCAAAGATCGATTCAGCGTGATGATCACATGTCTTAACAAACTTGTCATTTTGTTTATTCGCGCAGTTCTAATTCAATACGACGATTTACTGCACGCCCTTTTTTGATCATATTAGTCACAGCAGGTATTATTGCTCCCCTGTCTATGCTAATTGAACGCTTGGATTGAGTACCTTGCGCTGCCTGACTTTTTTTGTTTGTTTAGTTAAAAGCGAAAATTAGCACCGACATACCACATGCGAAGATCATCCGCACTCACGTCAACACCCAAAACCGTATCTTTTCCTGTTTCAACCAAATAGCGGTATCCGCCTTCGATTTCGATATTATTGACGATTCGTATGATAGCGCCCGCTTGAGCACCGTAGTGCATTCCGCTAAGATCCATTTTAACCCCGGCAGATTCTTCTTTAAGCCGGGTATATCCGATCACAGGCCCCAGGTATAATGAGACGGTATTATCAACAACAGGTAAAATATAATCAAATGCCAACGACACGCCATCACTATGTTGTACATAGCCTGTTGGTTCTACATACGTATACGAAAGTGATACTCTCCCGTATTCTCCAACATATTGTCCTACGGTAGCCGTATAGTGGGTATCATCATGTTTAGACTCAAAATCACCTGATCCAACACTGGTTTTCAATTCAGCATTTCCTACACTGGCACCGATATAAGCAACATTGTCTGCACCCATCAATCCACAACCGGCAAGTAAAGCTGCTAAAAGTATTTTTTTCATCATTCATCCTTTTTTATTAAAAACTAATTTTTGATCTTTGAAGTCATGTCACTGAAAGCTGTTTTCAAAGAATCCCAGCTCGATTCAACTCCGGCTTTCATAGATTCATACATATCATCAGTTGCTTGTATCAAGTCGGAAAGCTTTGTTTTTCCCTCATCGATTTTCTTTTCAAGCATAGTGATTTGTTTATTCATTTCGATCTGTGCATCGGCACTGGCCATTGAACTTTTGGCTTTTAATTTGTCAATTTCAGCCTTCCAAACATTGAGTTGTGCCTCTTTTTTTTGTTGATACAGTGCTTTATCACTCATACTATTTCCTTTTTTTGCTCATTAGAGCGATTGTCATCCCTGAATCACAAAGTAAAAATTCATTCACATGGATTTAAATTTGTTATTTAGACCAATGACCTGTTTAGTCTTGCAAAAGCCTCGTTTATAGTGTTACGAGAGCTGTCAATATCACCTTTGATTTGTTCCCAAGAATCTTCCATCTCTTCATTCAGCTCTTTTATCTTAGCCCTCATGTCGCTAGCCATTTTCTCCAGCGCTTCGATTTCATCGATAGAGTCAAGACGTTCTACATCTGAAGAACTTCGTATCTTTTCTTTAAGCTCAACCAATTTTTCCCGTGCACGATCCAACTCGGTTTCAATTTCCTGTTTGTATGCTTCTATTGTGCTCATAATGTTTCTCCTCTATTAATTGAGGTAGCCAGAAATTTACCAAAGAGTCCAATCTCTACTATTTGGACTCAATCGGTTTTTTTCTCTACGTATTGAGCTCCGTCATTAACCTTGTCTTTGCTCCATTCGGCACTGTTAGCCGTATCTTTTTTTGCACCTTGCCATGTCTCACTGCAACCACTAGATATGAGTACCACGAAAAGAAGTAATATAAAAGTTAGACTCTTTTTCATTTGAGATCCTTTTTTTCGCTCATTAGAGCGGTCGTCGTCCCTGAATCACTCGGATAAGAATAATAATGATTGCTAGCACGAGCAATAAATGGATAAATCCACCTAATGTGTAACTGGAGACCAGGCCTAATGCCCATAAAACCAATAAGATTACTGCTATTGTCCATAACATATCTCTCTCCTTTAATGTGTTATTCAATGGTCATTTTATTGAAGACATTTTTGACACCTTCAACATTTTCGGTAAGTTTTGTAACCAAATCACGTTCAGCATTATTTTTAGCTTGACCGCTCAGTGTGACAACCCCATTCTCAGTGGTAACACTGGTTCGGATAACTCCGGTAGATTTATGCATCATCAATGTCATTTTTACTTGAGCAGTAATCGAAGCATCATCGATTTTTTCCCCTAGTGTGTCATCCGGTTTTGCCATTGTCATTTCGTTCTTTACTTCTTTTACCCCTTCAACCTCTTTGGCGTATTCGGTAGTAAGTTCTTTTTGTGCTTGGTTTTGCGCTTTGCCTTTGAGGGTAACGACTCCATTTTTGACCGACACTTCTGTGCTGCTGGCTTTTACATTATTGTGAAATACAAGTGCCGTTTGCACTTTCATCTTAAGCCATGTATCGGACTTATCGTTTTTGATGACGATATTATTCTCAACACTTTTGACTCCCGGCAACGCTTCAACGGTATCCTGTGCCATCGGTTTATGTGTTTCGTCTAAAACATCGCCGGACAAGGTAACCACTCCGTCTTTTGACTTGATAGCAATGTGCTCGTCTTTAAGATAAGTTTTATACACATAACTTTTTCTAAACGAAGATTCGATTTTATCGTCTGTATCTGATGCAAACAAAGGAACAGCCGTCGCAACTAAAACAGCTGCTGCCATCACAATATTCATTGCAGTAGAGTGAGTTTCTTTAGGGAGATTTATTTTATTATTAAAGCTTTGATTGGAGATTTTTTTAACGAGATACATAGTAGTTCTTTCATATTATCTAAGACCTATCCAGAGAGCTACTCATTCTATTGCAGAATACCGTTTATACAGGGCTAGCTAATGTTTCCATAACACCATACGCTTAGGATTTATAACAATGATAGAACACGATTCCTTACTAGTGTATTCTACATATACCTAATTATTTATTAACATTGTAACACAGTATCTATAAATAAAAATATTTAATTTTATAAATTTATTTAATATTTTAATAATCTATAAAACTAGATTAATCGTTTTGATATCAATTCATTTTATAAATTTAAATGATCCTTTTTTTATCAATACGCCGTTGTTTATGTTGGGATATAATCGAAAATGTTGCTATATTCAACATGGACATCTTACGTTCCAAAGGAGATACGATGGACAAAAAAGAGAGTTTTCAAGCGGATGCCATTCATGGATTACGCTCTGAAGAGGTAGAAAAACAGCGCCAACAGTACGGTTACAATGAGATAGAAGAGCATGAAGAAACCGCGTGGCACAGGATGTTCCGCCGTTTTTGGGGGCCTATCCCGTGGATGATCGAAGCGGCAGCCGTCCTATCGGCATTGGCACAGCGGTGGGAAGACTTGATCATCATTTTGGTATTGCTGTTTGTAAACAGCGGTGTCGATTACTATCAAGAATCCAAAGCACTCAGCGCCATCAAAGTATTAAAACAAAAACTCGCACGGATGGCGCTCGTGCTGCGCGACGGAAAATGGATTCAGCTCCCCTCACGAGAGCTGGTCCCCCATGACGTCATCAAACTCAAAAGCGGCAATATTATCCCCGCCGATGCCAAGCTCCTAGAGGGGGACGGTTTTCTTTCCGTCGATCAATCCGCTCTAACGGGAGAATCGCTTCCGGTACAATACGAAGCGGGAGCTCTCGTTTATGCGAATGCCATAGTCAAACAAGGTGAGATGAGCGCCGTAATTACAGCGACCGCCGAATCTACCTATTTTGGTAAAACGGTGAAACTCGTAGCTAAAGCGCAGAGCGAAGAGCGAAGCCACTTTCAAAAAATGGTCATCACCGTCGGAAATTTTTTGATTCTCCTCACCGTCGTCATGATCGGCATTATTATCGCTATCGGACTTTTGCGGGGAGAGCCGACGATGGAGCTGCTCATATTTGCACTGGTCCTGATGATATCGGCAATTCCGGTTGCAATGCCTGCCGTCTTGACTGTAACCATGGCGGTAGGTGCCTCGGTGCTTGCTAAAAAAGAGGCGATTGTGAGCCGTCTGGCCGCTATCGAAGAACTGGCCGGAATGGATGTACTGTGTTCGGATAAAACGGGGACACTGACACAAAATAAAATGAATATTTCCGACCCCTTTGTCGTAGGATTACAGAGTCCGGACGAACTCCTCTTTTATGCCGCACTCTCATGCAAAGAGGAGAACGGTGATCCGATCGAAGCGCCTATCTTTGCCTATCTCAAAGAGCGTAGTCTTTATACAAAGCTCTCCGATTATACCCTTATAAAATTCCTCCCGTTTGATCCGGTAGGCAAACGCACCGAAGCCCTTCTTTCTCTTAGTGACGGAAGTAGACTCGTAGTCACAAAAGGAGCACCACAAGTCATTATCGAATTTTGCGATGACTCAGCCTTCGACAAATCCGAAGCCTATACACAAGTGGAAACCTTCGCCAGTAAGGGATTCAGAACACTGGGAGTCGCCTATAAGAAACCTGATGAAAAAGCATTCCGTTTTGCGGGGCTGGTTCCCCTCTTCGACCCGCCGCGCGAAGACTCCGAAGAAGCCATTTCTGCCGCCCGTGCAAAAGGGGTGAATGTTAAGATGGTCACAGGAGACAACATTGCCGTAGCGGCCTATATCTCAAATCTCCTAAAGATCGGGGACAAAATAGAAGATGTCCGCGAGCTTAAAGGGGAAAGTATCGAAGAATATTTGATCCTCTCAAAAATCCTCTCCGAAGCCATTGTCAAAAAAATGAAACCGGAGGCTTCTGAAAATGATATTTTTGCATTGATAGAAGGGATCGTATCGGAAGTCAAAAAACAGCTTTATGCCATCGAGATCCCAAAAGGGAGCATCAAAAAACACGAATCTGAGATCATTGAAATGATCGAGCAGGCCGACGGATTTGCACAGGTCTATCCGGAAGATAAATATTTCATTGTAGACGAACTTCAAAAAGGGGGACATATCGTCGGGATGACAGGGGATGGGGTCAACGACGCTCCCGCGCTTAAAAAAGCCGACTGCGGTATCGCCGTCAGCGGTGCGACCGATGCGGCTCGTGCATCCGCCGACATTGTCTTGATGGCTCCGGGTCTGCATGTCATCGTCGATGCAATCATGATTGCCCGTATTACGTTTGAGCGGATGAAAAGCTATACGATCTTCCGCATTGCCGAAACGGTCCGCATAGTTATATTTATGACATTGGCAATCGTCTTTTTCAAATTTTATCCCCTGACAGCGCTGATGATTATCGTTCTTGCACTGCTTAACGATATTCCTATTCTCGCCATCGCGTATGATCGCACAAAAGTACGCGAAGCCCCTGTCAAATGGGATATGAGGGAAATTTTAATCCTCTCCTCTTGGTTGGGAATAGCCGGTGTTATCTCATCCTTTTTCCTTTTTTGGCTTGCGATGTCCGTATGGAAACTTCCCCTTGACTTTATCCAGTCGCTTTTTTTCGTCAAATTGATCGTAGCAGGACACGGGACGATTTATAACACCCGTATCGACGACTGGTTCTGGAAACGCCCTTGGCCTTCTTGGGCACTCATTCATGCCAGTTTTTGGAGCGCTGTAGCCGGCACGGTGATTGCCGTATACGGATTTGGCCTGATGCATCCGATCGGATGGGGATGGGCAGCTTTTGCATGGGGATATGCCGCAGTATGGTTTATCTTCAATGACACAATTAAAATGGCGGTACTGCGCTACTATCGTAACCACATGGGAATCGAGGTGATATGATGAATAAAAAAACGAAAAAAAAGTGAGGACGAAGTACTAAAATTTTGTAAACCGTTATGGAATAAGCTGGAGGTAGACGTAGAATTTTACTATCACATATTTTATGCATTTTTATTAGTATTAATAAAAAAACTTACATTAGCAAAAAGTGACTTTCATACATACAGTTTTTTGGTCTATTCTTGTACCTTAGCTGCAAATTCTTTCTCACTATTTGTTCCTCGATAGTATCTATACCCATACTGAGCCTATCAATCGTATATGCACACCAACTAAGAATGAGGAACAATAGAATTCTGAATCGAAATGTTAACTTTTCCAGCTAATCTTAAAAAAATATTTTTCATCAACCAAAAAATCATCCGAATCTAGACAATACGGCGTATGCAGAGATTTCATCATATCTTTCTCTGAGCATTCATTTGCTAAACACAATGCTGTAAAAGGATTAATATTACTTTCATTAAAGTTTATTCGGTTTTCAGATAGCAATGAAAAGTCAATTCAACTTATCATGCTATTTTTTCCAAACTCTGTAATAATCTGCTACCTCAAGCTTTTAATTCAAAACTACATTCCAGCATCTTTCACAGCCGCTCATATTGATTCCGCATATAACAACACTCCGACATTATCAGGCCGACTGGATGGAACCTGTATCTATATTATTGACTCCAACAAGGTTGATATCGATACTATTATCTTCCAGACTGACATTTCCAATGTCCATCGCAAAGCGCGATTCCCAGATATCGATGTCCAGCGCGTTAATCTCGGCTTGTATCGCGAGCAACGGTCCGATATCGTAATCGGCAAGATTGATGGAAATCGTCGGAAGCTTCGGAATACCAAGTAAATCTGCAAGCGGCACCTGGATGGCACTTTTCAACGTCGTCTGGAGGAAATCGAGATTGAGCCCGTAGTTGTAACCTAGTTCCGTATCGTTCGAGAACATAGCGGTCGGAACGATCTGCAGATCGTACTCGATCGTTCCGTCTTTGTTCACATCATATTGAGAGGCATCTTCGATAGTAAATGAGTCATATTCACTCGCTTTGAAACTCATCGTTGCCGGATCCGTTGATTCGCTGCCGGTTTCGGTAAAGGTGAGCAAATAGGTCATGTCATCCACGGTGAGGGTGAAATCCTGAGAAATGTCAGCCGAAGCACTGACGTCGTAATCCATTTTATCGACATGCAAACTAGCGTCAAAAAACTTTTTGATGAGAGTTGATGTTTCTTCATCGACACTTGCAAATGTAAGGATCTGGTCGACGCCTATTGTGGTTTCGAACGGACTGTTTCCGTCATACTGGATTTCGATTCCCAGTGCATTGAGCACTTTGATAATTATTTCGCTTACTAGCATATCGACGTCTATCGTCATCTTGAACACTGGATCGGTCTCGCCTCCGGCGACGTAGAAACCGAACGAAGCGGTATTGTCGCTGATATCAGGATCGGTGTATGGGAGAAACGGAAGCGGCCAGCTGTCTGGGTTAAGCGGATCGTTGATGATGTCGTCGCTGTTGAAGTTGAGCGTGTTGATATGGAACAGCCCGTCGCTCTCGCCGTTGGTCAGATCGACCAAAATGAATGGATCGGTATCGTATTCGCGGTCCAGAAACTCTTTCATCAGATCCGTAAAGTTTTGTGCGAAGTTTTGCGTGATGTTGGCGATGATATCCGCCAGTCCCGCACCAGAGTCGAGGATGTCCATATACGCTTGCATCGCATTGGTATAGGTATTGTAGTTGTTCAAATCTGAAGCGAGGCTTGAGAGGCCATGGTTCAGATTGATCAGCTCTATCAGATAGCTATTGAGCCCTGCCGTATTAGCATTGAAAGTGTCCAAATGACTAAGCATAAACTCTTTCAGATCCGGTATATCGGCAGGAAGTTGAGAGATCAGACTGGTCCCGAACAAAAAGTCGGAGTACGAGAACATTGTATTGTTTTGGCACATTGCTATCAGGGTATCGATATCGAGTATGCCGTTATTGCCGTTCAAGGCGTTTTGAGTAGTCAAATAATTGATATTGGAAAGTATTACAGTGGCAAATTCAGGATCATAGGTTGCTTGTACATCCTCTTTCAGTGTAGTGATAAAATCATCGTATTGACTTTTCAATATGCCTGTCAGAGATGATATCGCATATTCAAATGTACCCGGAGTACCCGTTACCGCAGTGATGTCAACAGGGCTTTCTGCGAGTGGATGACCTGACGCATCCGTAATGACAGGATAACCTGTATCAGGATCCACGATGAAGTAATAATCATAGGCCGAATTATACATAACCTCAAAATCAGATGCTTTGAGCGGCAAACCAGTACCCGGATCGACTATGATCGGTTGCTGTGTGAAATAATCGAGTATATAATAGTCACCCGTATCGGAATCCTGTAGCAGTGCATTAAGGAGAGTCCCATCATACATGTAATAACCGCTTTCTACATACATAGACGATTGCCAGTGTATGGCCGATCGATCTATGGCAGGATCGTACAAGGTCGGAACATTGTCGCCCAGCCCGCCTGTAAGGAGGTCCGTCACTATCACATGATTGCCTCCGGAATCGACGATATACTTTAATTCTGTAACGGAATCAATCAATATTGGATTTAAGGTGATACCGGTCTCTTGAGAAAATGAGAATGGAACGTATGTATCTCCTAGAGTTTCTATATAGTAACCTCGATCTATAGACCAGATAGGAAAGATTGGATCGGCCGGAAGAGGTAAACCGGTTTCAACATCCACCATAACCCGTTCACCCGTTGAAAAATCCGTTACAAAATAGCCTATGCTTGAATCATAACCGAGTGGATTGACTACGACTGTTTCTGTCATATTCGACCAAAGGAAAGAACTTGTTTTCTCATAATAATAGCCAATATTGCTATCCCACAGTACCGGTTCTGTTATGCCTAGATCGTAGAACACTGGATCGCTCGGAACAACTGGAACAAGACAGCCAGTCTCTGGATCAATCCAATAGTACGTATTCGTGTTAGGATCCTGGATGTAATATTTACCTATCTGAGGTACGTAGGATAGAGAATACAATACGACAGATTCTCCCGCGTCATTCACCCGGTAATAGGTTCCGTTATCAGGATCCCATTTGACAGGATTACCCGTATCGCCCGTGCCCGTATTGCCCGTATCGGTGCTGCTGGTGTCAAGATACCCTCCCAAACCTGAGAGTTCTTTGCCCATGTCGCTGACGCTTGCCAGTTTGGTCTGCAGGCTCGAGAGATCGCTCAATATGCCGCTCATATCGAGTCCCAAATCGATCCCTAACTGATTTTCTATTGCGTCGAAGTCAAGCAGTTTTGTATTTATATTGCTGATCGTCCCCTCAAGGAGCGATCCGATATCCGCCATGTTTTTTGCCACTGGCAGCTGTGATGCCAGCCCAAGCTGTTCTTTCAAAAACTCCGGATCGATGAGCTGCATGATCTCTTTGCCCAACGTAATCGTCGCATTTTCAACGGTAGTGACGATCTGGTCGATGTTAAAGGTTTTTAACATTTCGTCGTAATAGTATTCATTGATCAGTTCTCCGAAACTCATACTTGAGACATCGTATCCCTCTCCGCCTGCGAGTCTGCTTACCTCACCGGCAAGCCATCGGTATGCGTACTCCGGAGACTCTTTGTATGCTGCAAGTAACTGATCCATGCTAACATACGTACCTTCGCTCTCAAGATAGGGGAGTGCAACCGTAAACTCTTCGATAACGCCGTCGGTCAATTGGTCAAATTTATCCGTCAGAACATCGGATAGTTTCCCGTCGAGATCGAACTCTTTCCCGAGTGCCGATACGGTGACCGTGCTACTGTCGAAGCTGAAAATCGGCAGTTCGCCCGGCGCGAAAAGCTCAGGCAATGTCATCCCTTCGAACATTTCGCTGTAAGGGATGAGCGAACTTGGCAGCTGAAGAGAGAAGGTGCCATCTTCATTTTCCACCAGTGTCGGCGTGTATGTGATCCCTGTGGCGTCCACAAACTGAGGGATATATATTCCATCACTGTTTTTTACAAACTTAATGTTCGATCCACCGGTGCTGAGTACCGTAGAAAAGCTGATGCCTCCCTCCGAACCTCCGAGATCAAAGATTGGATCGCCCATAAGATACATTTGTCCATCAATGTCAAAATAGAGCTGTGCACCGACATCATAAAGCAGTTTTGCGGCTATCGATACATGCGGACTTTGGGTGCTGAATGCTACTTCGGTGCCGTCTGTAACATTGACAAGTGTCGGCGTGATGACGAGGATGTCCGAGGTCTTGTTGTACTGGGTAGTGGAACTGAACGTATATTTGACGTCCGTATCGACCGAACCGCCATCAGCGATGAAGTCCACCTGCACGCCAATGCGCCCGAACAGTTCGCCGTCCACTTTTAAAGTGCCGCTGGCTCCGGTGTCTGCAACGCCGTTTAAAATATCGTCCACAACACCCTTGACGTCATTATAGGCATCTTCCGCCAGGGCGAGCAGCGCATTTTTTGCGGTAAAGTAGGCGTCCAGCGCAGCGGCTTCACCATCTACTACTGCTTTATAGATGGCGTATTCGGCATCTCTCACTTCTTTAACGGCCGTATCATAAGTACTTTTTGCCGCGTTAAAAAGGCCCAATGCACCATTATGGATGTCGGTTGCTACAGCATAAACCCCCTCGGCCGTCCACCATGCAACCTGGGCGGCTCCGTATGCTCCTGCTGCAAACACTTTTTCAATCGTTGAAAGACCGTTCCACCAGTTTTGCACGCTGTTCCATGTTGATAAAGCGGCATTGTAGACTGATGTGGCACCTCCATATACGACTTTATCGGCGGTATACCAGTCATTCTGGGCTTTAACCCATGCTTGCTGAACAGTTTGATCGACTTTCGTAGAGAAATTCTGGTAGACAGTCCATGCGTCGTTGATAAGCTCCATCGATGCTTTATAAGCTGCCAATACCGCTTGATCTATATTTTCATCTACCGTGGCAACGGTGGAAATCAATAGTTTGTCAGCTTCATCGAGCAATGAATCGGCATAGGATATCATGGCATTGGTCGCACCAGTTGTATCGAGGCTGACGTCGACCAGATTGAACTTGCCGCTCTCCCACAGCTCAATCCCCTCGTTGGCGATGCACCACGCTCCGGGTTGCCATGCCTGAGTGCCGTTTTCGTTGGTGATTACCTCTCCGTTTTTCCACTGTAAAAAGTCGTTGCCCAGTACCGGGAGGTATTCGTGCCATTCAAAAACTGACGTTCTGGCGTCGGCACCGAACATCGTGTCAGCCCACATGTTCTGGTCGTGGTTGATAAACGCCACTGCCTGGCTTGTTTCGTTGATATCGTAGTAGAGCTCTGTGCTTTGCACTTTTTCGGCATTTAGCGTACCGTCGCTATTGTAGCCAGCTACGGTTACATCTACCGGTGTTAAAACATCACCGTTCATAACGACGGTAAAAACGTGATCTCCTTGATAAAGCGCATTCGCATAGAAATCGGCTATCCCGTTTGTGACATCATTGCCGATGCCGTCATATACCCTTGCGTCGGGATCAAGATTGTCAAAACGAAGCTCGACCCGTTCATCTAAGAGAGGAGAGCTGACGATATAGAGTTTGACTTCGTTTACCTTATCACCCGCCAATGTTTCCACGCTCAAAGAAGGGGCTTCGTTCTTGCCTGCGATATCGACGGTGAGGCTTTGGTCGACAGCAGCGCCAAACTCATCTTCAATAGTGTAGATAAATTCCAGTTTTTGGGCTTCACCTGCTTTCATGGAATCATAGACGGATGGATCGATGACGATGGTATTGCCATCAATGCTCCATCCTGCTGCATTGTTGTTAATTTCGACGATATTGACGACATTGAGCACCGCTGTGTGATCGACATCGCTGGTCCCTTGCAGCAGATTGATGACATAAGAGAGCTGATCTTCATCAGTAGTGCTTGTAAGTGGAGAGGTCACGGTCGGAGCGTCGTTTATCCCTGCGATATCGATGGTAAGGCTTTGATCGACTGTAGCACCATGCTCGTCTTGTACCTGGTAGGTAAATTCGAGTTTTTGAGTTTCTCCTTGGGCAAGCATATCATACGTATTAGGATCGGTGACAATGGTATTGCCATCAATGCTCCATCCTTTAACATTGTTATTTGTTTCGACGATATTGACGGCATTGAGTACCGCTGTGTGATCGATATCGCTGACACCTTGAAGCAAATCAATAACATAAGCAGTATGATCTTCGTTGATACTGCTGGTCAATACAGCTTCTACCACCGGAGCATCATTACGCCCTTCAATAGTAACAGTAAGAGTCTGATTGACTACAGCACGTTGTTCATCCCGAATTTGATAATTAAGGTTAAGGGTTTCTGTTTCGCCCGCTGCCAAAGTATTATAGGCACTAGGATTAATTGTGATACTGTTACCTATGACACTCCAGCCTATTTTACTGTCTTGTTCAACTAGATCTATTACTCGTAAGATTGCACCCTTATCACTGTCATTTGCACCTTGTAGTAAATCAATGGAGTAAGTAACCTGATCTTCATCTGTCGCACTAATAAGTGCCTCCGTAACAGTGGGAGCATTGTTTATATGAGAGGAAGGTGGCAAAGTTGGTTCAACTGTGTCAATTGGATTAATCCCGGCTGCTGATGTAATAGCCGCAATATCTGATGCAGCAACTACTGATAAAGCATTTTCTGTAGCTGCAGCAGTTTTTACTAATATTGAAATATCATTAGCTACTGTTTGTATTTTGGCCAATTGTGTAAAAATTTCTGCAAAACTTACTCCAACTGCCGCCTCTGTAACGACTGTTTCCATCACAGTATTTATGTTTGCAGTTGCTAAAGCTATAGCCTGTGAAACTGTTGCTACCGCTGCGACCTGTTGTGCAGTTGCACCTGCTTTAGTTGCCGATCCTTCTAAGAAAATTTTTATAGTTTGTGAAGATGATAAATCTATCGATCCTGTTGAAGATTCAACAATCATAGCAGCCAATGCGTCTGCCGCTGAAATTGTACCGGATGCTTCAGTTGTAATGCCTGCACCTGAAAGCATGGATGCTGACTGACTGATCATATTTGCTACCTGCATTGCTGCTAATTGAACAGCAACTGCTGCAGCCTGCGATTGTGCACTAAGAGTAGCGTCTGATGCAGCTTTAATAGGGTCAAAAGTAAGTAAATCTATGGAACTGTCTAGACCTAAGGCTTCTGCAACTTTTGCTGTTGCCCCGGCTGCTGTCATTGGCACACCTGTAGTACTATATATAGCTTTCATAACTTGATCAATTAGTGTAGTAAGAGGAGAGACTGTAGTTGAACCCTCTGGTGCGGTAAATATGCCTTTAAATGCAATACCGGTAGCTATATCAATACCACCAAATGCTACAATAGAACCACTTGCGCCCACCAATGTATAGTCACCATTTGCATCTGTCGTTGTTTTTACTTCGCCTTCATTCCAAACACCATCACCATTTGCATCTGCAAATACTGCAGCACCAGAAATATAACCATCACTTACTATACCTGTTGCACCAGGAACATCTACCCCTTTATATTCAGTTGAGTTGTAGAGAGAGTTAATTATTTCATTTAAAGGGGCATTAGAACTTAACTCGGCATTTGTTGCTTCCTCGTGCGTAAAAGCAATATGAAGTGCTATTATTTTTGCGTCACCACCATTCTTAAGATATGCTTCTGCCGAGTTAGAAAACGAAGCTAAAATATTGGCTTTTGTAGCTCCATTAACCATTGTGTGTACCCAATACGCTTTGCCTAATGCATCGGATTCACGGCCCAGTCCATTGACATACAAAGATTCTATAAAATCTTCATTTGTCATATTCGCAGTAGCTAATGACGTATATTCACTAGATTCAATGAAAAAAGATGCGATTTTTTCAAGAGAAATACCAGTCTTATTTTCATTGATCCAATATTCTAAACCATTCATATCCGGCGCTCTGCCAAACGCAGCAAAATACAAATTTTCTATTGGAGCAATGTTCACTGCAAATTCTTGAGAATTTACAAAGTCACTTGTGATTTCAGTAATACTTAATTCACCATTCTCTAGCTTATCAGTCCAATATAGTAATCCAGATGCATCAGAAACTCTGAATAATATTTTCTCGTATAAACTCTCTATAAATGCTGTCATATTAGCCATAACCATTCCCTTTTCTACATTGTCCAATTGTAATTGAAACAACTTTTTCAAGATCACTGTATTCAACTGCTTATCTTATTTTAATTATAAGCAACTGGATAACCTAATATTAGTTTGGCATATAAACGTTAGAAAAACGTTAGAATAGGTTTAAATTCAAATGAATTTATTGGTAAATAGGGGTATTGAGCATTAGAAACGACATGTAAGTGCGAACAGCGTCCCTTTTCTTTGGCAAAAGCTATAGTATGAGTCGTTAAAACTACTCGCAATCGATTCGATGAGATTGATTCCGACACTTTTGGATAAATCGGTTGCATCGATATCAAAACCGATGCCGTTGTCTTTGACAAAGAGGGATAATTTTGATCCCACATAAGTTATCCTAACGGATATTTTTAAGTTCTCGGAATTTTTATTGTGCTTGATCGAGTTAGAAACCAATTCGATAATAATAAGACCCAGATTGATCGCGTCACGCATTCCGACAGTGTGTTCATTACAGGAAATGTAAATTTTCATATTCGTCTCATCAAATATCGATCTGACGGAGCGTATCAGATTGTGAGTATAGTCCGATAAAGAGATGGAGGTAATATCCGATGAGCGGTATAACATTTCATGAATCGTTGAGATGGACTGTATACGAATGATCGTATTTTTCAGTATGCTGTTGGTCTCTTCGGATTTTGACTTCAACAGCTCCAATGAAATAATAGAGATAATCATCTGAAGATTGTTTTTGACCCTGTGATGAATCTCTTGCATCAATGCGATTTGGTATTGGAAATTTTTTTCCAACACTTGGTTTGAAGCATAAAGCTCTTCAGTTTTTTTTATGATCTCCTTTTCCAGCTCTTGGGTATACCTCTCTCGCAAGATGTCCAATTCGTTTTTTTCATACTCTTTCTCTTTTTTCATTTTCAGCAGGTAATAGAGTGTCAGCAACGCGAAACCGTTTAGTTCAATAAAGGAGCCGACTACGTAGGAGTATTGAAACATATAATTTGCATGAATGATGTTTGCGGAAGCTAGCAAATAAATAAACAATGCAGTTAGCAGGGGCAATACAATCATCAAATAAATTTTTATTATCCTTTTTATTGGGACAAAAAGAAAAAGAACAATGGCAGTAATGAGAAAAATCAGAACCACAAATCCTGTATAAACCAGTAACGATATACCTAATGTCATATCGATAAAGGATAAAATGGCGGTAAATAGTAAGAGTGATTCCAAGAAGAGAACGATACGGTGCAATGTTAGTGAAATCTCTTTTGTGTTAATAAAAAATTTGGCAAATTCGATGAGAAGTATATAAGTGATCGAAATGGAACACGAAAGCCTCCATGCTACGTAAGAGGGAAAAAAATACAAATAAATCCCCGAATTGAGCATAATCCAAAGCAAACTAAAAAATAGATACAGAGTGTTTACCAATAAGATTTTCTCTTTGAGCACAACGGTTATAATCAAAGAATAGATCAAGGTAGTGAGCAAAATTCCAAAATAAACAACATAAATCAATAAAGCTTGTTTTTCATATTTGTCAAAGTCTTGGTCGGTTAGTAGCCAAATTTCTGCGAAACTGGGGAGAAGAGACTGTATATGAAGATAACGGGTAGATGTTTCATAAGGCTGCAAGGTAACTTTGAAAGCAATAAAATGCGAATTGACAGGACGAGCGTCAATGCCGATAGTCGCGCCCGAGGCCTCTTTGATAAATCCTGTATCTTTTTTGCTGTAAAGATCTACATATTCGATATTGGTTTCGCTCAGCAATAAAATACGGGCTTGAACGTAAGGGGTATCGTTTTGAAGAGAGAGTTTGTACCAATAATTCTTTTTTGGGATGAAATGGACTCTATTCGCTATGGTTTTCCATATTGGTTGGTCGTTGATATCCGATAAAATATTTACTTTTTCGCCGTAATCAAGATTAAATGATTCTATGGATGATGTGTTAGCATCGATTTTGACGGTGTTGTCACCATAAGCATAGAGAGGAAAGAGGATAAAGTATAAGAGTATAAATTGTATAGAAATCGGGATTTTCATACATTATCCTCTAAGGATAAGTTCGTATCCTATGCCTGCATGATTTTGAATTTTTAAACAGGGTATTTTCTTACGCAGTCTTGAAAATAATTCACGCACGGTTGAACTGGATACCGATTTAAACTCCCAGATAGAATTTTGAAGTTCTTCATGGGTAATAATTTTATTGGATCTATCGCATAATAATTCTAATGCGGACAGTTCAGTAGAGGTCAAAAAGATTTTATCGTCACCATACATTACATATTTCGACTTTGCATTAAAAGCATATTCTTGACATAACTTGAATGAAACCGTCTCTTCGGATCTGCGTTGAAGTTTATTGAGTGCAAGTTGGATAGAAATTTTGATGGACTCTTCGGTAAAAGGCTTGATGATGTAATTTTCTGGATTTTGCATTAACGCATCTTTAACGATTCTCTCATCACTGTAGGCAGTAATAAAAATGGTTAATATATTGTGATCTTTGAGTGCTTCGGCTATCGTAATACCCGCTGTTTTTGTCTCTTTGGTACCAAGATTAATATCAAGCAATAAAATATCGGGACGAATTTGGCTGATTGTTTCGATTGCGTTGTCAAATTTATGGATAATTTTAACAACATTACACCCCATTTTTTTCAACAATTCAGACATAAAGTGGGCAACGAGTATCTCGTCTTCTACAATTACAATGCTTATCATTCGTGTCCTTTTCATGCATAATTATAACCCAAATTATGGAGTTGACAGCAGGCTGTAACGTGGAACAAAAGATAAATGCTCCGAAAAAACATCCAAAGCAGAGGTTTCATCATAAAATGGTTTCGTGTCGATAAACAAGTGAGACTGTGAAAAAACTTTCTAAAAGCAACTTGAAATACGTGCATAAAGCAGCATCTGTATTCCCATAAAATAACCTGTTTTAAACCTTTTAAATGCTACAATTTTCCCACTAAAATGGCTATATTTAGGGCTTTATATAGGGTTGAGATAAAATGGGCAATCTTTACAAAGAAGGTGAAAATCGGAAGCAGCAAATGTTCTTTCCACCAAGTATTGATGAGTATGTAAGTGTGGATAATCCTGTCAGAGCGATAGAGGATTATGTTGAGATGCTTGATATGATTGAATTAGGGTTTACCAAGGCTGCATTAAATTCATCCGATGGACAACCGGCCTACCATCCAAAACTATTGCTCAAGATTTATATCTATGGTTATCTAAATAAAGTACGCAGTTCAAGACGGTTGGAAGTTGAAATAAAACGTAATATCGAAATGATGTGGCTCTGTGCCGGCTTGCAACCGAGCTATAAAACAATTGCCAATTTTCGAAAAGAAAACAGCAAAGCCCTTAAAAAGGTGTTTCGAGAGTTCGTTTTATTGTGCAGGGATATAGATTTAGTTACGGGTGAGCTTGTAGCGATTGATGGAGCTTTTTTAAGAGCGAATGCTTCTAAAAATCAATTGATTAGCAAAAAAAATGTTGTGAGTGATTTAGCCAAAATCGATGAAAATATCGATGAGTATCTCAACGCACTGAATTTTTCCGATAATTCTGACAAAACAGAACAGCCGTTGAAACCGACAGTGAATTATCTCTCCAAGATGAAAACGAAAAAGGCCAAACTCGATAAGGATCTGGCATTGCTCGAAAAGATGGGTGTCACTCAATACAATAGAACCGATCCTGATGCTAAAAAAATGGTTAAGCCCAGCCATAATCTCATGGCTTACAACAGTCAAATCGCTGTTGACAGTAAGTACAAACTTATCGTAGCAACAGAGGTCAGCTCAGAAGGACAAGATTATCATCAGCTCTATCCAATGGCAAAAGAGGCTAAAGCCATATTGGATCAAGATCATTTAAACGTCGTTGCCGATGCCGGTTATTATGGCGGAAAACAAGTCAATAATTGTAAGAAAGAGAACATTACCCCCTATTTGAGTATTCCAGACAAGCAGAAAGGACGCGAGAAAAAAGGATTTTTTCCTCAAGATGCGTTTACCTATGATCCATCAAACGATTTATTTATCTGTCCTAATCAAAAAGAGTTGCACAAAAGCACTGCCGTACAAATAGGACAAGACGATACACGATATTATTTCTATGGTGCTGCCATAAAAAGCTGTAGCGCCTGCCCGATCCGAAGCCAATGTATCCCGGACAAATCAAGATTTAAAAAAATATCTATTTCAGAATATTACCAAACCGTTAAAGAGCATGCTCGGATGATGCAAACCGCCCAAGCTAAAAACGTCATCAATAAAAGAGCTGCCATTTGCGAACACCCTTTCGGTACAACCAAACAGACACTGGGCTGGTCACACTTTCTTGTTAGAGGCATAGAAAAAGTTTCAGGTGAAAATGCTTTGATTATGTTCATATACAACTTCAGACGCATACTCAATTTAATTGGGCCGAACTTGTTCAGAAAACTGATGAATTCATTGAAAAACAATGAAAATATTGATGCCATAAAGGCTGAAATAGCATTGCATATTGCTGTATCTATTGAGATTTGGGCTGTTTTAGTACAAATTCTTCAAAACAATAGGTTTAGATATGATTTTTCAGATTTCAAAGCTAAATCAGTCTGAAATTTATAGGGTTCTTTCACAGTCTCAAGTGAGACTGTGAAAAAACTTTCTAAAAGCAACTTGAAATACGTGCATAAAGCAGCATCTGTATTCCCATAAAATAACCTGTTTTAAACCTTTTAAATGCTACAATTTTCCCACTAAAATGGCTATATTTAGGGCTTTATATAGGGTTGAGATAAAATGGGCAATCTTTACAAAGAAGGTGAAAATCGGAAGCAGCAAATGTTCTTTCCACCAAGTATTGATGAGTATGTAAGTGTGGATAATCCTGTCAGAGCGATAGAGGATTATGTTGAGATGCTTGATATGATTGAATTAGGGTTTACCAAGGCTGCATTAAATTCATCCGATGGACAACCGGCCTACCATCCAAAACTATTGCTCAAGATTTATATCTATGGTTATCTAAATAAAGTACGCAGTTCAAGACGGTTGGAAGTTGAAATAAAACGTAATATCGAAATGATGTGGCTCTGTGCCGGCTTGCAACCGAGCTATAAAACAATTGCCAATTTTCGAAAAGAAAACAGCAAAGCCCTTAAAAAGGTGTTTCGAGAGTTCGTTTTATTGTGCAGGGATATAGATTTAGTTACGGGTGAGCTTGTAGCGATTGATGGAGCTTTTTTAAGAGCGAATGCTTCTAAAAATCAATTGATTAGCAAAAAAAATGTTGTGAGTGATTTAGCCAAAATCGATGAAAATATCGATGAGTATCTCAACGCACTGAATTTTTCCGATAATTCTGACAAAACAGAACAGCCGTTGAAACCGACAGTGAATTATCTCTCCAAGATGAAAACGAAAAAGGCCAAACTCGATAAGGATCTGGCATTGCTCGAAAAGATGGGTGTCACTCAATACAATAGAACCGATCCTGATGCTAAAAAAATGGTTAAGCCCAGCCATAATCTCATGGCTTACAACAGTCAAATCGCTGTTGACAGTAAGTACAAACTTATCGTAGCAACAGAGGTCAGCTCAGAAGGACAAGATTATCATCAGCTCTATCCAATGGCAAAAGAGGCTAAAGCCATATTGGATCAAGATCATTTAAACGTCGTTGCCGATGCCGGTTATTATGGCGGAAAACAAGTCAATAATTGTAAGAAAGAGAACATTACCCCCTATTTGAGTATTCCAGACAAGCAGAAAGGACGCGAGAAAAAAGGATTTTTTCCTCAAGATGCGTTTACCTATGATCCATCAAACGATTTATTTATCTGTCCTAATCAAAAAGAGTTGCACAAAAGCACTGCCGTACAAATAGGACAAGACGATACACGATATTATTTCTATGGTGCTGCCATAAAAAGCTGTAGCGCCTGCCCGATCCGAAGCCAATGTATCCCGGACAAATCAAGATTTAAAAAAATATCTATTTCAGAATATTACCAAACCGTTAAAGAGCATGCTCGGATGATGCAAACCGCCCAAGCTAAAAACGTCATCAATAAAAGAGCTGCCATTTGCGAACACCCTTTCGGTACAACCAAACAGACACTGGGCTGGTCACACTTTCTTGTTAGAGGCATAGAAAAAGTTTCAGGTGAAAATGCTTTGATTATGTTCATATACAACTTCAGACGCATACTCAATTTAATTGGGCCGAACTTGTTCAGAAAACTGATGAATTCATTGAAAAACAATGAAAATATTGATGCCATAAAGGCTGAAATAGCATTGCATATTGCTGTATCTATTGAGATTTGGGCTGTTTTAGTACAAATTCTTCAAAACAATAGGTTTAGATATGATTTTTCAGATTTCAAAGCTAAATCAGTCTGAAATTTATAGGGTTCTTTCACAGTCTCAAGTGTTTTTCGTATACTCTCCCTTACCCTACTTTTAAAGCCAAAAAAGCTGCAAGAATCCATACGAAAAACACTTTCGGAATAAAAAAATGTGCGGAAATCAAAAAATGAGGTTTTTTGACATGCTGAAAATTGAAAATTTTTCTGCTAAAACCTTATACATAATTTGCATTATTTTTGGAAGATTTGAATATATGTGGTGGGTCAAGCAGGATTTGAACCTGCGACAACCCCGTTATGAGCGGGGGGCTCTAACCACTGAACTATTGACCCGTATTTGAGGAGCGCCATTATAAACGCTCTTAAATTAGAGAAAGCTTTTTTTACCCGTGTCTCCGTAAAGATATCGAAATCGATAGGCTAAAAGGTTCTCCATTACGGCTAACAAAACCATAAAATTAACAAAGCTGCTTCCCCCGTAACTAAACATCGGTAATGGAACCCCTACGACAGGAGCAACTCCGATCGTCATGGCGATATTAACTGCCATATAGATAAAGAACAGCAGAGATATCCCCCCTGCGACTACCTTGATATAATAATCCTCCGTCCAAAATGCGGTAATCATCAGATGGAGGATCAGCGCAGCGTACAGTGATATCAGTAAAAATGCACCGAAAAATCCGAACCGTTCAACCACATAGGCGAAAATAAAGTCACTCGATGCAATCGGTAAAAACTTCATCTGCGTTTGGGTCGCATCTTCTTTGGCTTTTCCGAAAAATCCTCCGGAACCGACCGCAATCATCGACTGTTCGACGTGGTAACTCGGCTTTTCACTGACGAAATCGGTCAAGCGCTGTTTTTGGTAGTCGTGCAGCTGCGTATACACGAGCGGTAACGAAATAACAAAAGCTGCGATCAAACCGACCCAGATTTTCCAATGCACCCCTACAATAAATAAAATTCCGAATCCCAGCATCACAAGCACCGTTGCCGTCCCCAAATCGGGCTCTTTTGCGATCAGAATAAAAGGAAACAGAATAAAAAAAGAGAGTTTTAGAAAATCTTTCAGTCCATAACCGTCCCTCGGAGGCGGGTTTCGGCTGATGAGATAGGCCAGCATAAGGACAAATGCGGGTTTCAATAGCTCGGATGGCTGCAGCGTAAAATGGATAAAGGGGATTTCGATCCACCGCTTCGCCCCCAGCCTCGCATGTCCTACGAACTCTACGGCTATCAGAAGCAGAATACTCACCCAGTAAAAGATGGGGATCATCCACAGCATCCGTCTAATGGGGAGGAGAAAAAGGGTAATAAACACACCGATTCCGACCGAAACATACACCAAATGCTTTTGTCCCAAAGTCGGATGAATCTCGTAAATAAGCCAACCTGAAGTAAATATGAGGGGAATCAATAAGATAATGGTTATGAAATCAAAGTGTGCTAAAATTCGCCGATCAATATTGAACACTACGGTCCTTATTTTTTGCTAATTGTAACATATAGCAGGTTTAGAACTTTATTTTAATTTATTACAAGACACGATACTAAAAGGCACCCGATTTTGACACAAGCAAAAGCTCACTTCACTACCGATACTGCAGTCCGTTTGGACGTTTTTTTAACACAGCAGTTAGGACAGACCCGTAACCAAATCACCCAGCTCATCGATCAGGAATGCGTTAGCGTTGATGGTAAAGCCACCTCTAAAGCAGGACTAAAACTCAAAGAAGGTCAAACTGTCTATATCATCTTCCCTGAGCAAAAATCAACTCCCGCTTTAGAAATTGATTTTGATGTCGAGATTTTGTACGAGGACGATGACATCCTCGTTATCGATAAACCCAGTTCCCTCACCGTCCACCCCGCACTGAGCGTCAAAGAGCCGACTCTCGTCGATTGGCTCAAACACAAAGGGATCAGCCTCTCAACCCTCAGCGGCGAAGAGCGTCACGGTATCGTCCATCGCCTCGACCGCGGAACCAGCGGAGCGATGGTCATCGCCAAAAACAACGTAGCCCACGAAGCCCTCTCCCTTCAGCTTCAGGATAAAACGATGGGACGTTTTTATCTGGCAGTCGTCAACCCGCCGATGAAAGAAGAAGTCACCGTAATCGACCGCCCTATCGGACGAAGTACCCATAATCGTCTTAAAATGGCGATCAGCGAAACGGGGAAAAATGCCAAAACCGAGTTTCGCAAACTCCTTCCCAGCCATGATGATACGGAAGAGCTGATCGTTTGTAAACTCTATACCGGACGAACCCATCAAATACGGGTCCATTTGGAATCAATCAGCCGTCATATCATCGGCGATCACCTCTACGGAAGCCACACGAAAAGCGACAAGATGGAACGTATCTTGCTTCATGCCTATATACTCTATTTTACCCATCCTACCACCCATGAAAAGGTGACTTTCACCGCTTCTTTGGGGCCGGTGATGGAAGATTATTTAAATAAACATTTTGATCCAAAGGAATTTCATGCACTCATCGATCCGATACGTATTGAGCACCTCTTTAGCTCTGAGTCTCTTTAGCGGTTGTGCGCCTCAACCTGCACCTCAAAAAACGGTAACCATCGATTCGACACTTCCAACCCCTTCTATGAACGGATTTATCGCGGATATCACATCGGCTGCGTTTGAGTGGAAACCTATTGAAGATCCGAGAGTCAACGGTCTCTATATCTATCGCAACACGCCGGGTGCAGAGGATCAAAAATTACAGCGTATTGCTACAGTCGACAGCCGTTTTGCGACCCATTATGTGGATAACGATTTAAAACCCGCAACGCAATATCAATACCGTTTTTCATCCTTTACCAAAGAGGGAAGCGAATCGGTCGGCAGTGAAACACTCCTCGTAGCGACGCAGCCGATGATCGCTCCGGTCAGCTTTTTCCAATCTGTCGGCAATATGCCGCGCAGTGCGAAACTTCTCTGGCGTCCGCATCCTAACGGAAAAATCAGCGGGTATGTGATTGAACGCCAAGATGCAAACGACCAAAAATGGAACGTTATTGCCACAATTACAGGACGTTTGAACGCTGAGTTTATCGACCGTGATCTCAAAGACGGCCAAGTCTATTTTTATCGCATCAAAGCAGTTACATTCGACAAACTCTCCACAGAACCGAGCGAAGTGACAAAAGTCGTAACCAAACCTCTCCCGCCTGAAATCAAAAACATTACCGCCACCAACAATATCCCTCGTGCGATTACATTGACATGGGAACCGAGTCCGTTGAGCGATTTCAGCCATTACAATATTTATCGTTCCTCCACTCCGAACGGATCATTTGATTATCATGTAAAACTTGAAGCAACGACCTTTACCGATAAGATTACGGAAGACGGGAAATTCTACTTTTACAAAGTCACCGCTGTTGATAAAGACGGCTTGGAAAGTACTCTCTCTCCTGTAGCAACACAAGGATCAACCCTCTCAAAACCTCAAACACCGATCGCGTATGAGGGTAAAATACTCAACAAAGCGGTCGAATTGCAATGGAGTAATAACGACCCGCGCACCGTCTCCTATACAGTCGTCAAAACGACCAAGACAAGCTGGATCAGCCGTGAGAGTATCGATATCAACAACATCACGGAGCCTCGTTTCCATGATGGGGATATCAAACCGGATACCACTTATTTGTATGAAATCATGAGTGTCGATAAAGACGGAATCCGTTCTCTGCCGACTCAGGCGATTGAACTCAGTTTCGAGGCAAAATAAAGTATGCCGCATTTAAATCTCGAATCATTCAAACCCCTCACCTTTCCCGCACAATGCGGTGACGTTGAGTTTCTGTTTCAAGCAGACTATAAAAACCAAAGCGGCGGAGCACTTATCGCTACCCGTTATAAAGGCCGGGAATTCTTTTTAGTACACAAAAAGACGGAGAATAAAGAGCTCCTAAAAAGCGATAAAGTCACCCGCCCCTCCCCGAACTTTTTGGTTAAACACGCCCTTTTGGCGTATGCGGAGTGTTCCGGTTCACGTATTCTCGATTCCAATGTCGATAATGCACCGGAAAACACCCATCTTAAAACACATGACGCGCTTAAATCGATCCCTTTTTTCGTCGAAAACTTTCCACGTGACCGAGAAGTGCGTATCGAGATCGGATTCGGCTCAGCCCGACATCTGCTTCATCAAGCTGCCGCGAATCCCGATGTTTTATTTATCGGGTTGGAGATTCATAAACCCTCTATCGAACAGGCACTCAAACAGATCGTCATCCAAAAGCTGTCCAACATCATGGTGCTTGATTACGATGCACGCCTTTTTCTAGAATTTGTCCCTTCCAACATCGTTGGAAAAATTTACGTCCATTTTCCCGTCCCTTGGGACAAAAAGCCGCACCGTCGTGTCATTTCCGAAGCATTCTTAAAAGAATCAGATCGTGTACTAAGCGTCGGCGGGACGCTCGAACTCCGCACCGACAGTGAAAATTATTACCGATTTGCCCTTGAGACGTTCAGTTCTCCGGCAAAAAGCCGATTCGACGTCCGTAAAAACCAAGAGATCGCTATCGTGAGTAAATACGAAGACCGCTGGAAGAAGATGGAAAAAAATATCTACGACGTCACATTTACCTGTGAAGACGAAAGTCCTGAACCGGATATTATCGGTGATTTTTCTTTTAGCTCCGATCCCATTGATTTTAGTGTTATCGATCGTATCAAAAAAGAGACCTACAAACGGGAGTGGGGATTTTTACATGTTGAACGTACCTTTAGCATCGGTGAAGATGGAAGTATGCTCCGTCTTTCCATGGGAAGTTTCGACCGGCCTGAGAGTACGTATGTTATTATCCAAAACGCTACAGCCCGTTATTACCCGACGACACCCGTCCCATCCAGTGCAAACCTGAAAGCCCATATCTTATTAAACGAGTTGATTCATGGATAAAGTCATTATTGCAGAAAACCTCTCCCTCTCGTACAAAGAGTTCGAAAGCATTATCAGCAAAGCTTCGTTTTCTATCGATGCAGGGAGTTTTGTGTTTATCACCGGTGCCAGCGGAAGCGGCAAATCAACCCTTCTAAAATCATTTTACGGGGCTATTACTCCTAGAGCCGGCCAGTTGATGGTAGGCGGGGTGAAAATGAATAAAATCAGCACCTCGAAGCTCAATTTTCTCCGCCGTCATATCGGTGTCGTCTTTCAAGACTACAAACTGATTAAAGAGTGGACCATCGAAAAGAATGTCATGCTTCCTCTTATCATCTCTGGCTATACCAAAGATGTGAGCGGTTCACAGGTACAAAAGCTCCTCGGACATGTCAAACTGATCCATCAAGCGGGAAAATATCCTCCGGAACTCAGCGGGGGTGAGCAGCAGCGTGTTGCGATGGCCCGTGCATTGGCTCATAATCCGATCCTCATTTTGGCGGATGAGCCGACCGGAAATTTGGATGAATATTCATCGCAAGTCATATGGAACTTATTGGAAGGGGCCAACACGCAGCTCAAGACGACCATCGTCGTAGTTACCCATCATATCCCATCCGAAATCACCGTACCGTATAAACATTTTCATATTGAGCTAGGGAATATCCATGAAGTCTCTTAAAAACCATATTTCACTTATCATTGCCCTTTTCACAGTTTTATTTGCGGTTCAGATTTATGTCGCGGTTGACCGTACGATTGCCGCATACGAAACCAATCTTAAAAATGATTATTCGATCATTGTCGTCTCCAACAAGGCATTCACCCCGGTCGAGTTCAAAGCGATGGATACGCTCATAGAGCGCAGTGAAGCCATCGCTACCGATCAGGTTTTAAACCGTCTCCAAGGGGAAATGACACAAAAAAATCTGGACTTGCTCAAACTGACTCTTCCAAAATTTTATCGACTCTATTTGAACCGTTTTCCGACGCCTTCTGAGATTCAAAACCTTCAAAAAAGACTTCAAAAGAATCCTGCAATCGTCCGGGTGGAAGGGTATGCTCAAACACATGACACCGTCTACAAACTGATGCTGCTGTTTAAAGACGTCGTTCAGGTATTCTCAATCGCCATCGCTGCCGTTACCTCATTGCTCATTCTCAAAGAGATGCGTTTGTGGCAGTTCCAACATTCGGAACGTATGAGTATCATGGCCCTTTTCGGTGCACCGGTATGGCTCCGTTCCGCCGTCCTTTTCCGTCTTGCTATCGTTGATGCCATTATCGCTACCGCCATTTTGTGTTTGACCTTTTTTATCATTGGAGAATACGGATGGATGGACTTACTGCTACAAACCGTCGGTATTAAAATCCAACTTTTCAATTTTATCGATGACAGTATCCGATCTCTCCTCATAGCGCTCGGGGTCTCCATCGTTCTCACAATGACGATCGTAATCGGAAATGAAGAAGAGGAATAGATGAAAACCCCCTTCTCCCTCCTTTTGCTCTCTTTTCTCGTTGTTTCGCTCCCTGCAGCGAAAATTGATGAAAAAATCAATAAGACGTCCAAACAACTGAATGAGACGAAACAAACATACTCCAGTCTCAGTGCCAAACTCGAAGAGACCGCATCCAAAATCAATCAGCAAAAGCAGATTGTCGGAACGCAGCAAGAACATATCAATTCTCTCGTTCAGGACCTGCAATCCAAAGAGAGTGTTTATCAATCCAATAAATCGACACTCAAAGAGTTGGAAACTCAGCAAAACAACCTGATTAAAACCCAAAATGAGATAGAACAGCGTCTTGTTTTTGCCATTGCGCGCAATACCTCCATCTCATTGCTGATCAACGATGACCGTGCCAAAGAGGCAGATGCTCTTATTACCGAAGAAGCCCTCAAACTTCATCTCAAACAGATCAATCAAGAGATCAAAGAGCTCAATGTGTTATTTGCCGATAACAACGAAAAAATAACCGGCCTCTCTAGCAAAACAACGATTTTAAAACAATCCATTGCAGTCATTGATAAACAAAAGAACAAAGTCCTAGAGACAAAAAAAGAAAATGAAAAAGCGATTGCAAAACTTGAAAAAGACAAACAAGAGTATAAAAAATCGCTGGATAAGATTTTAGAGCAACAACGCTCATTGCAAAATACACTTGCAAGTCTCAATATCATCAAACGCGAATCACTCAAGCCTAAAAAAGCTCCGCCTCCGCTCACACCGCCGAAACCGGGTTCCAAACCGGTTCCAGAAGATGTCAAACAAGCGGTAGCCGAATACAGCCCTTCAAATGTAGCGGCCTATGCGGGAGAACGGACGATTGCACCGCTTGATGGCTATGTCGTCACCAAACGCTTCGGCCCATATACCGATCCGGTCTATGGAATCAAGATCTTTAACGACTCAGTGTCACTGCGCCCTACCGAAGCCGACGCAAAAGTCAAAACGGTCCTCAACGGCAAAGTCATTTTTGCCAAACCGACGGCAATGCTGGAAAATGTCATCATTATCGAACACGATAACGGTTTACATACCATCTACGCCCATTTGGATAAAATCGCCCCTACCGTCGAAGTGGGCAAACGGATCAAACAAGGTTCGATCATCGGACGTGTCGCTCGTGAACTGATGTTCGAAGTTACACAGCGCAATGCACACATCGATCCGATGCAGATGATTCACTAGGAGTGAGTCAATAACGGGTTTACGTCAGCAAAAAAGTCTTAAAACGGCCAAACTGCATTGACGAGCTTGCTTCCCCACCCTTGCTGAGTTGAACGGTCGACATCCCCTTCATTCGCATACAGGATTTTAGCATCGGAAATTTTAGACGAGCTGATTTGGTTATTCTGATCAATATCATACGGACGGATTACTCCGCTTAACTCCATAATCTGCTTTTGATCGTCCACCATAATCTCCCGTCGACCGGTGATAAAATAGTTCCCGTTTGACATTACTTTGACAATTCGCGATGATACCGTAGTGGTAAACGTCGCATTTTTCGTTGCGCTCCCCGATCCCGTATAAGAGGATGTCGATCCGCCACTTAACCCGATATCTGCTAATCCGTTCAGCTTGCTTACTGCAGAACTTACCGCCGAGTTTCCACCGCCGGATGTCATGATACCGCCTTTTAGTCCAATCGTATCCGCTTCGGAAAGCGCTTTCTTACCAACGCTGGAGCTGGCTGCCGTTTCGGAGATGACAACGGTTACGATATCATTGACATGCATCGCTTTATGATCGGAAAAGAGCGGACTGTCACCCTGACCGAACAAACTCCCCCGGGCGACAAAGGTGTTCTCTTCTTCACGTGAGGGCATCTCTTCGACGTATTTTGGAGGGGTAAATGCGATTTCGGGTTCTGTAATACGTGCCGTACAGCCGCTTACCAACAATGATGCCGAGAGTATCGAGAGGTATAGGGATATCCGCATTATTCCATCCAAGTCATATTTAGCTATAATAAAGCAAAAATAGTTCCAAGGAAATTTTATGACACTCAGAGAACAGATAAACGACGATATCAAAACAGCGATGAAAGAGAAAAACAGTGCATTGCGCGATGCACTTCGTCTTCTCAGCAGCGCGATGAAACAAATCGAAGTCGATGAGCGCAAAGAGCTTACTGATGAAGATGTCATCAAAATCATCCAAAAACAGGTTAAACAACGCAACGACGCAATGGCTCAGTATCGTGATGCGGGACGTGAAGATTTGTATGAAAAAGAGGCTTCTGAAGCAGCTATTTTCGAAACCTATCTTCCGAAGCAGCTCACTGATGAAGAGCTTGAAAACGCTCTGCGTTCACTGATCAGTGAAATCGGGGCCACTTCGATCAAAGACATCGGACGTATCATGGGTGCCGCATCCAAAGCACTCGGAGCACAAGCCGACGGCAAGCGCATCAACGAATGTGCAAAAAAGATTTTGGCGTAGAAGGGATATTCGATGCTTCAATGGAAAAACTATTTGCCAGCCATGCGTAATGCATTGGAGCATTTCACCCAAGAGGTACAAAGCAGCGAATGTTTCATAAAGCATGAATTCTCTTATGCACAAACGATCAACGAACAAAAAGAGAAACTTCTCTCCGTTTTTGACTCTTTTGATTCCTCAGATGAAAGCCATATCATCGAAGAGTACCTCGAATTTTGCATCCAAAATGATCTCCCTTATCTTTTTGTCCACAGCGAATTGTCCAATGTCGCTCGTGAGATATTAGGCCTTTTGGCATCTGAGGGAAAATGTTCTTCCGTTGCTTACGCCAATGAGCATTTTTCCGCATTAGAGAATCGTATCTCCGAAGAGTATTATCAACAGATTTTACGAAAGCTGGCGACTAAAAATCACCTCCGTCTCTCCCATCTTTCTCACTTAATCGAAAAACATCTGATGATCCATTATCAGCACCATTTGGAATGGATGCTGGTGCTGATTGCAAAACTTCAAGGGACAGAACGGGAGGGGAGCAGTTGTGAACTAGATCATACTCAATGCTCATTCGGGCAATGGCTTCACAACCCTTCTCTTCCTTACCTTTCCAATACAAGCCATTTTCATGACATTCAGCGGCTTCATATCGCCTTGCATGAGTTGGCCTCCAATATTATGCAGCACCATTCGTCCGACGGGTTCAATCATAGGAATCTGATCCAGCTACTGATCCAACTGGATTACACCTCACTGGAAATCGGCAATGAAATCGCCATTATTAACGATATGCTGATCATCGGGGAATATACTAAGGACCCTTTGACCGGACTTCTCGGGCGACGTCTGTTTGAAAAAATCATGATCAGTCAGATCGAAATTGCCAAAGCCACAGAGACCAAATCAACCATGATCATGTGCGATCTGGACCATTTCAAGGCAATCAATGACCGTTTCGGCCATCTTGCCGGAGATGAAGTAATCAAAGATTTTGCGGCCACACTTCAAAAAACCTTGCGCAAATCCGACTTTATTTTCCGCTTCGGCGGAGAAGAGTTTTTAATTCTCCTCCCCTCAACAACGTACAAAGAGGCACACACAATCGCCGAAACGATCGTTCAAACGGTTTCTGAACATGAACTCAAATATGAAAGCGCCCGTCTTTCCTACACCGTCAGTATCGGCGTATTTGAAATCGACAGCAACGATCTCACCTTTGTGACAAAAGAGACCATTCAAAAATATGTCCATGCCGTCGATGCCAAACTCTATTTGGCCAAACAAAACGGACGAAATCGGGTTGAGTAATCGCTAGAAAGATCATCCAACCCTTTCTAACTCTTCTTTTATCATCCAATAATACATTATGGAACTTTAAAAATACATCGATTGCAAATACTGTTTAATTGACGGATGCTATCCTAAACGCAATCGAATTTTGAAAAATCAGCGGATGGGAATATTGGCAGGTCAAAACTCCTCCGGAGGGTGCAATGATTTTTTCCAATTTCTTACCGCTCAGTGCATCGGTAATCCGACCGAGAATAGCCCCTTTTTCGATTGTATCGCCGCACGACACCAAGGAATCGAAAATCCCTGCATGCGATGCTTTGAGAAGCGTGATGTGATCCGGCCCGATCACATTGCTTGAAAAGCCTTCAAATACCGATACATCCAATATTTCTCGTTTCGCCATAAACCGTACCAGCGCCCCGTGAACTTCCTCGCTGCTGCGGTGTTCGATTGCTCCATTTTTACCGAAAACCAAAGAGAGCGCCTTGCTCCCCCATAATTGCCAGTTATACTGTAACATTACCGTCTCGATTGGGCTGTACTCGCGATAATGGATAAACCGCATCCCAAGATCTTTCGCCGCTTCCAGGTCTTCATATCCGCTTTTAATCAGTTTTACATACGGCAGACACATCCCCTGATCGCGACGTCCTTCCAAAATAATGCCGAAGTCGTATCCCTGAAGCGATTCAAACAGTTTAGCAGCAATCCGCTGCGTCGTTTCACCCTGAGCATATCCCGGAAACATCATATTGATATCGGTTTTATCCAATGGCCAAAACGGCTGTCCCATATTCAATGCATAGGTATTCACGGCAGGAATCACCAAAATCTTGCCCGTAATTTTCCCCTCTTCTTCTTTTTGACGAAGAAAATCGACAAAGCGCGAAGCAACATAGAGCTGATTGATGTGATCCCCGCTCATGGCACCGACAATGGCGACAGACGGCCCTTTGCTCTCTTCACCGAATAAAAAACCCTCCACAATCAATGGAGCACGGTTGGGTGACTTAAAATTGAGTATCTCTAGTCGTTTCATTCGTTCTCTCCAAAAATTCTTCCGACTAATGAGCCTTCATACACAATCGGATAAGCTCTAAGAGTAAACAAAATTCCTCCGATAGGAGCAATCACTTCATCGAGCACTTGGCCGCTCAGAGGATCAACGATTTGCCCGACAACCGAACCTTTTTCAATCATTTGGCAATGCTCAATTGAAGGGACGAACAATCCCGGACACGATGCATTCAAATAGGCTACTTCACCTACATGCGACTGTATCGGATAACGGACGTCCAGCGGCTCGATGGATAAAAATCCTTCACACGCCATAAGATTCAAAAGTCCGTCCAAAAGTTGATGCCCGTAGGTTTTGCCTAGACGCATCCCTACTCCCATCTCTACAACCAGTGTTTTAGTTCCAAGAGTGTTCATAGCATGGGCAAACGTAGACTCTAAAACCGTCACCGCATCATGAACCCATACGAAATCGATATTAAGTTTATTGGCTAACGGTACCAGGGTTTTTTCCTGAGATTTTGCAATCCGCACTTGCGGTATTTCACGTAAAAAGATGTTACTGGAATGGATATCGATTGCGATTTCCGATCCTTTCATCGCGCTTACAACCCCATCGGCAATCTGGGCGGGGAGGAAATCATTTTTACTTCCCGGAAAAACACGGTTCAAATCGACTTCGTAAAAAGGGACCGAACGGGTGATACTATCAAGCCCCAAAGAGTTAATAGCCGGATAGATATCGATCGTTGCTTTTATCTTGTCCGGATTGGCACGCAGCCATTCTCCCAACAAAAAACAGACATACTGCCCTTCCAGCTCATCCCCGTGAATTCCGCTTACAATGGATATCCGCTTGAGAGTTTCACCTTTTTTGGGAATATATCGGCACCGCTGAATCCGGAACTGCTCCCCTACGGGCAGGTCGATTGAAAAAACTTCTTCTATAACACCCACATATTCTCCTATGAACTTTGCGATTGAAACGATTCGGGGACACATGCTTTATTTTGAATAACCCTATCAACAACGCCGTTTAAAAAGAGAAGAAATTTCGGAATATCCGACGTCGTCACATTGATAGGACGGTAGTTACGGTTCAACTGCCGTGCAATATTATTGACGACATCAATATCTGCCGTCACCATTTCAATCTCTCCGTACAGACGTAAAATCAAATCAAAACGTTCAATCTGCTGTCCGAAGCGGATCAGCTGATAGGCTCGGGTGCGATCGAGTTCGGAAGAAAAAATACCTAAAATCAAACTGCAGTTATCAACAATCTCTTCCAAATGGGTCGGACTGATGGCTGCTCGACTGCGCCCTTCGGAAAGATGGTTATAGATTTTATTGAGCGTAGCAAATCCGCGTTCATCCAAAAGATGCCGTGTTTCGATAGCATTTTCGCGTGCCATTTTGATAATCGATTCAATACTCCCCTGATGAGCACCGTAGACACCTACATTGAGGAAATCAAGACCGTTTTTATAGTCCGCTTTTATCCCCAATTTATCAAAAAACTTGCTGCCGTACTCAAAATCCCGGTCGATTACATGATCATAGCACTCAAGCATCTCAACCAGCATTGTTTGTACCCGCTGTACATACCGGCCGAACCAGTATAAATGTTGTGCCGTATTAACGGAAATTGCTGCACCGTTGATCATAACTCTACCACCCATGTATCTTTAAATCCGCCCCCCTGAGAAGAGTTGACGAGATAATTTCCCTCTTCCATCGCATAACGGGTAAGCCCGCCCATGCTGACAGTCACTTTTTCTCCATATATGACGTAGGCACGCAAATCGGCTTTGCGAGGGAGGATTTGACCCTCCATCATACACGGTAAATCGTAAAACTCGATCACCTCTTGAGCAATCCAACGACGCGGTTCCGCCAAAATCATCTCGATAATCTCTGAGCGTTTTTCAGGGCTCAAACGGTTGCCGAACAATACGCCGTACCCGCCCGCTTCAGCGACATCTTTGATGACCAGTTTATCGATGTTGGCCAACACATATTCGCGATCTTTTTCATAATACGGCAAATAGGTCGGTGCATTCGAGAGAATCGGCTCTTCATTCAAATAATATTTGACCATCTCCGGAACGAAATAATAGATCCCTTTATCATCCGCAACACCGTTTCCGATGCTGTTCATGATCGCAACGTTCCCTGCACGGTACGCTTTCGTAATCCCTTTGACCCCGATAAGACTGTCCGCCTCAAATGCTTCAGGATCGAGAAAATCATCATCTAAACGCCGGTAAATGGCTCCGACGCGAAGTTTTTCACCGTTGTACGCACATAAAAAGACTTCATCGTTTTCAACCACCAAATCATCACCCAGTGCGAGTGTCGCACCGGTAATTTTGGCGAGATAGCTGTGTTCGTAATAGGCTGAGTTGTAACGTCCCGGAGTGAGAACCACATTGAGCCCTCCCGTGTTGACATAATCCATTGCCGCTTTGAGCTCATCGCCGTAGTGTTTAATTTTTGAGATTTTCATGGATTCAAAAAATTCGGGATACGTATGTCGAAACGCCCGTCGGATAGTCAAGGGGTAACTTACACCGCTCGGAACCCGAAGGTTATCTTCGAGAATGACCCACTTTCCGCTTACGGCATCTTTGACCAAATCGATTCCGCTGATATGAGTACGAACCCCTTTAGGGGGATTGACACCCATGAACTCCGGCAAAAACGCTTTCGCCGAATCGACATATTCACGCGGTACGACTCCGTCTTTGACAATCTTTTGGTCGTTGTAAATATCATTTAAAAAGGCATTCAACGCTTTTACCCGCTGAATAATACCGGCTTCCAATTCATCAAATTCAGATTTGGGGATGATACGGGGTATGACATCAAAGGGGAAAGAACGTTCAATAAAATTTCCCTCTTTAAAGAGGTTGAAATTCACCGCATTGGCTTCTAAAAAGTCTTTAAACTCGGAGACTTTCGTCTGATCTACGCTATCGAAGATATCATAAAACTTTTGTAATTCCGGACACACTGGTTCAATCATCGGCACCCCTTGATTATTAGGACTAAGTTAATCATATCCTAAAGTAATCACAAGGGTTGCTTAAAAAAGTAGCAAATGTACTATTTATCCGTTTTTTAGTGTTTTCAATGCCGTTTCTACATCTTCTTGACGCATCAACGATTCACCCACAAGAAAGGCATCCACTCCCGCTTTGTTCAAATCTTCGAGCTGTCCGTGTTCATAAATGCCGCTTTCCGCAACGATGATCTTACCGTTCGGGATAAGGGGGATCAAGTCATAACTGAGATTCATATTCATATCAAACGTTTGGAGGTTACGATGGTTGATTCCGATAATGTCGGCTCCGGCGGTAATTGCTTTTGTCAGTTCCGATTTATCGTGAATCTCTACCAATGCTTCCATCCCCAAGTGGCGGGTATAGTTTAACAGCTCTTTGAGTTCACTCGTAGAGAGTGCGGCAGCGATCAAGAGGACAAAATCCGCGCCGTAAACCAACGCTTCGAGGAGCTGGTATTTAGAGACTATAAAATCTTTACGAAGGAGCGGAATACTCACATAGCGTCGGATCTCTGCGAGATAATCGAGGTTACCCTGAAAAAAGTGGGGCTCGGTAAGGATCGAAATCGCATTCGCACCGCCGCGTTCATAGGCCTGTGCGATGGCGACAGGATCGAAATCTTCTCGGATCACCCCTTTGGACGGGCTCGCTTTTTTGACTTCCGAGATAATACGGTACGGCTCTTCGGGGGTAGAGGTTAAAAAAGGGTGCACGTCGCGAGGTGCCCGCGCGTTAAATGCGAGAGAGCGACCCAGCCAATCCATACTGAACTTGGCTTCGCGCTCTTTTAAATCTTCTTTGGTTTTTTTGATGATATCATCTAAAATCATTTATCTTTCTCCTTGGTTTTACACGCTTCAATCGCTTTTATATGTTCTTTGACCTCATCCTCTTCGGTTCCGATCATCGATTCGACCTGCTTCATCAAACGCAATGCTTCGGCACATTCGCCCAGTTTATAATTTCCCCATGCAAGCGAATCGATGTAAAACGGCGAATCGGGTTGTTTGTCAAGTGCCCGTTTGACATATCCCATCCCTTCGGTGATATTGAGATCATGATCGATCATCAAATAGCCCAAATAGTTCAGGTACAGCGGATCATCCAAATCTTTCATCGCTTTTTTCAGCCCGTCGACTACGCTGTCTACCATCACCTTGTCATCTTTATTTTGTGCCGCTTCATACATATAAACAGAACTTTGTGCCAAATAAAGCGGGTTTCCGTCGTGTTCATACAATTTTTGGGCAAGCGGTGATGCTTTGTCGAAGAGTTTGGTTCTGACGTAAATATCCAATAATAGAGGATCGTTAATATGGGATTTTTCGAGCATCGCACTCATTTTGGTGAGATCTTGCTGATAGGCATAGATTTTAACCGCCTCCTGTGCCACGACAGGATCCGAATCGATCTCATACGTTTGCTCATACATCTGCGCCGCTTCATCGAATTTACCGCTGTCGGCATACAGACTCGCCAAACGTTTACCGACTGTTTTGCTGTTTCCGTGAGCGCTGATGTGTTCTTTTAAAAAGGCAATCGCTTCGGGTTTTTCGCCCAACTGCGTGTATTGGATCAGGGCAATCCGTTCCGCCGTCGTATCATCAAAGGTCTGGGCGTAGGCTTTTTTCAGCGCGTCCACCGTCCCCTCATAATCCCCCAGTTTTAAACGTGCTTCTCCGTAGAGAAGATAGTCCGAAGCTTTTTGGGTTTTATTGCTGAGAAGCAACCCTTTTTGTGATGCTTCGCCGAAACTTCCCCCTTTCAGCAAACCGATAATCTCAAATCGTTTCAATGTAACGTCATCCGGGAACTTGGCCAATGCACTCGCCGTCTTTTTGGAGAGAGTCTTTGTGTCCCCTGCTTGTTCTAACATACGAAGCGATTGGTACAGATACTCTTTTTTGGAAGTCTGTTTGTACAGTTCGGCAAAATATTCGGATGCATTATTGTATTTTTGGCGCACCTGCGCATCCAGTGCATACAGAGTAAACGTATCTTCCAAAAGATTCGGATTCGTCACCGTTCTGGAAACGGCACTCGCAACAGAGGCCAACACTAATAAAGAGAGCAGTAATTTAATCATGAATTATTCCCGGACATTCAGCTTTTAGCTCATCGATACGGTGGCGAAAATAGTCCCAAAACGGGAATGTCCGACACTGTAGCGGTCTTGCAGTGTATATACTACACCCCTTTAGTGAACGATCAAAAAACGCACAATCGTATGAGCCGTTAACGAGCCGCTCTTTGAGCGAAAAGCGGAATCCTTCTTTACGTAAATAGGTACGTCTAAATTCCCCTTCATCCATCTCCAAAAGTTTTGCGATCGCGGCGATTTCAGTGACGGATACGAAAATGCTTCCGCTCTCGCCTGTACAGCAATTCCCTCCGCATGACGCGCAGGCACTCGGATCGAACGCATAAGTGAATCCTTCTTGTGTCATGTAATCGGACATTTTATACTGTGTGCCTTTGCCTTGTTATAAATAGCCTGTACGGCGGAAGTGTACTCACCATTTGCCTGTGTTATGAGCGGCGGCAATATAGTAAGTGACGACTTGCTGTTTTTTTTAAGATACATCATCACCAACGTACTGGGACGATCCTCTTTTGAATGGACGAATTGTACCTCAACGACTCTTAATCCTGCACGTTCGCATGCACTGCAAAGCTGTACAAATTGACGCGCGTCGTAGCAAATCGCCGCTTCGCCGCTCGATTTGAGGAGCTTTGAGATTTTCGTTATAAACGGCTCGATCGGCAAATGGACGTTATAGCGGGCCTGATGGAGAATCGGGTTTTCGGAACGGGAAACATTTTCATGGTAAAACGGGGGATTGGAGACGATCCAGTCATAGCTCCCATGATTTCCGAGCTCTAAAAAATCCCCCTCATGCAAGGTATATCCGATATGATTGATAGCTGCATTGCGACGGGCAAATTCGGCGTACAAAGGCTGTTTTTCAACCGCTTCGAGTGTCACTTCCGGAAAATCGCGCCCGACCAATAATCCCACGATACCGCTCCCCGCACCGACGTCGAGCACTCTCCCCTTTGGGGCAAACCGTGAGATAAATCCGTACAGCAGTATTGAATCGCTGTTATAACAATACCCGCTATCGGGTTGATAAAGGAGCATTTACGACTCTTTGCGTTATGATTTAGGTAATTATATCGCTCAATAGGTTTAACAATGATTATCATCCCTGCCCGTCTCGCCTCAACCCGCTTTCCCGAAAAAGTTCTCGCCGATATCGGCGGCTTGCCGATGGTGATCCGCACCGCGAAACGGGTCGAATCAATCGATCGTGTCGTCGTCGCGTGCGACGATGAAAAAATCCTCGACATCTGTGCCGCTCACGGCGTTGAAGCGCGCCTTACCTCTACAACGCATAAAAGCGGAACCGACCGCATCAACGAATGCGCCCAGATCATCGATGTACCCGACGATGAACTCATCATCAACGTCCAAGCCGACGAGCCGTTTATCGAAACGGAAGTTCTCGAACTCCTGATCGAACGCCTCAACGCCCTCAAAGCGCAAAATGCTCCGTTCATCATGGGAAGCTGCTACAACGCGATCAACACCGAATCGGCGCAAGACCCTAATTTGGTAAAAGTCATCACCGACGTCGATCACAATGCGATCTATTTTTCCCGCAGTCCTATTCCGTTCAACCGAAGCGGTGAAGCGAACTATTTCGGACACATCGGGATTTACGGATTTACGAAAAAATCGCTCCACGATTTTTGCGCCCTCGGGGAAGCACCGCTCGAAGACATCGAAAAACTCGAACAGCTCCGCGCGCTCTACCACGGCAAAAAAATCTCGATGGTCAAAGTCGCCAGCAGCGGATTCGGGATCGATACGGTAGAGGATTTGGAACGGGCGAAAAAGATTTTCGGAGTTTAAAATAATTTATTTTTTTTCATGCTACACTGTTGCTATACTTAAAGCGTAGAATTACTGAAACGAATAAAGGAGCAGAAATGTCACTCATAGAATTGTTTACCGATTATGTCCTAAACCGAAAAAACCTAAAAGAATATGTTGAACTTCGCAAAACAATCAATGAGCGTGGTGAGTTTAACGATGCCAAGCTGCTTCAGGCCGAAGAGAATCTCCAGCGTCTGAAAAAAGAAGAGCCGGAGGTTTATGAGGGAATGTATGAAACTCTTGCCAAAATTTATGCGCGTAACGCAGGGCTATCTATCGAGTATCCACTCGATTTCATTCGCCAAATTCTAAAAATGTATAAAAACTCACAAACTCCTGCGCAAGTCTATGAAGAATACAAACGGGTATTAGAACATTATCATCATGATGTGTGATGGTACGTTGTAAAAAAGATCAAAAGTTTTCGGCTTTTGATTGTGCCTCTTGTGCTTTTTTTAATTCTCCTGCACTCTTGTAGACAGCGGATGCTCTTAAAAAATAATCGGGACCGCGACCACCTTCTCTATCGAGTATTGAGACGGCTTTCTCAAACTCTTTCATTTTTGCAAAGCACTCAGCAATTTCCAAAGAGTGTGCCGCGGCAGGATGGGCATTAAAACTGTAATAAAGTCCTCGTTTATCTATAGTGTGACGTATTACTTTCGCTTGTTCGTATTCTAAAAAGGCTTTGGTACAGTTTCCTTCATTCAGATAATTCTCTATTTTTTTTATCTCCGCGTGATAGGTGTTTTGTATCTCCTTGCTTTCTCTCTCTTCAAAGTTTGAATAGATAAAAAGAGCAATAAAAGCTAACAGAGTCAAAGCAGCTACAATGATTAATGAAACCGATGTAAAAAATTTCGATTCTTTAGTTTCCATCCCTACTGCCACCTTTAATTTAAGAGTTAACAATTTTATTGTTTATTGTATATCTTTATTGGAACTTGTTTCAAGTGTTGATCGAAGCTATATTATTTATTTCAGTTACAGTAAGCGAGAGATGAAATATGATCAAATCGATCGCTTATAATACACTGATCGGGAGATAAAACTCCAGATCAAACTCCCCCGTTTCATTAAGAAAATGATTTTTTCGATAGATCGCATAGGGCGGCAGTGTTTTGGCTTCGAAACCGCTGCCGGGCAGCCATATCTGATACACATACTGCATAAACCGCAACACATCCCCGTATTTTCCGCTTATACTAAAAACCGCACACAAGGACGCTGGAATTTCAAAATAGGCGACCGTACCGTGCGGCTGAATATCCTTGTCGATCTCGATAGCGGCGATATAGGCACATTCGCTGAGCGGCGTAATCGTCGGATTGTCGTGGTGAAATCCGATTTGCCGTGCATTCTCCGGTATGCCGTTTTCCAGACTCCACGCATAAAGCCGGTTCCAGCTGTTTTTGATCGATATATCGTACCCGCTGTGGCGTATGTACGCCGCCCGTATCGGAGAGGTTTTTACGATTTTCGGTATTGTCCCTGAAAAGTCCCGATTGGATGCGCTGGCACTTTTGGAACTTTCGATATTCTTTTTGGAATAAAGGAGATAGGCACCGTTTTTCCATACTTTCGGCGTCGTATCGAACCGCTCTTTAAACGCTTTTATAAATGAGGTCTGGGAGCTGTATCCGCACATGCGCGCGATCTGAGATATCGTTGCGTATTTGTTGGTCAACAACAGACTCGCCGCTTTTTGCAGACGTATCGATTTGATGGTTTCAAACAAATTTCTCCCCGTCTCTTCTTTAAAAATCCGGTGGAGGTGATTGGGACTCAAGGCGTTCATGTGTGCCAGTTCGGCAACATTGAGATCGGTGTCGATGTAGAGGTAGATATACGAGAGGACACTGTTGACGACATCGGCTCTTTGGTTTTTTGTTTCACGCTTCATACCGCAATAATAGCATAAATAGATAATAAAAATGTATATTTTGGATAATAATTATGAGTATTTGGATAAAGAATAACTTTTTGTTTTTCTCTAAACTGTCATCAAAAAAAGGAGTGACCGTGAAACGCTCATTTATCCGAGAAATTTTAGAAGTGATCGATACCGACACCATCTCTTTTGCAGGTGGATTGCCCGATGAAAATCTGTTTCCGATGCAGGCTATCGCCGCTTCGGCTCAAAGCGTTTTGTCCGATCCCAAATCGCTGCAATACTCCTTCAGTGCCGGTATTTCGGCATTACGGGACAAACTGGCCGCCTATTACACCGCATTGGGATTGGAAACATCGAGAGAAAACATCCTCATCACGACGGGAGCACAGCAGGCGCTCGATCTTATCAGCCGTGTCTATTTTAAAGAAGGGAGCGTTGTTGAAGCTCCCGCCTATTTGGGGGCATTAAACGCTTTTAATGCAAACGGATGTCCGTTGTATCCCTATGCACTGCAAAACACTGAGGAGTTTGAATCTCTTTTTGCAAAGACGAAACGGGCCTATATCATGTGTGATTTCCAAAACCCGACAGGATACAGTTACAGCGTAGAAGAGCGAATAAGGATCGCACAAACAGCCATCCGGCATGAGGGAATTATCGTAGAGGACGGTGCTTATACGGAGCTGTATTTCGAAGAAAGACTACCGATGCTCTCATCGTTCGCGCCGCATCATGCACTTCATGTAGGATCGTTTTCCAAGATCCTGGCTCCGGGATTGCGGCTGGGATGGATTCGGGGGGATGCATCGTTGCTTCAACCGATTTTGGCACTTAAAGAGCGTTCAGACCTGCATACCTCTACCCTCTCCCAAATGGTCGCCGACACGTTTTGGGCATCCGGAGCGTTTGAGGAACATTTACCGAAAATCAGAGCGCTTTACCGTGCAAAATGCGATTATCTTGCCGATAAGCTCACAACGCTGCTTCCGGAATTTGTTTTCGAAAAACCCAAGGGGGGTATGTTTATCTACGGTACGTTTACAGGAGGGATAGACGCGTATGCTTTGGCCATGGACTCGTTAAAAGCCGGAGCCGTTTTTGTCCCGGGCGGAGAATTTTACACCGCAACGCCGCTGTGTTCGGAAGCGAGATTCAACTTTACCCATTCGACGTTCGAGGAGATGGAGCGCGGAGTTTCGATCATTGCACAAACGTATAAAAACACTCTAATTAAACGTTAAAATGCAACTTATAAAAGGATTACTATGCACGATATAAAATTTCCGTTTTTAGAACATATTGGCGGCAGGCTGGTTCACAGTGACAAGGGGATGGCTGAAGTCGAACTGCGTGTGGAAGCGTATCATTTGCAGCACATGGGCTTTGTTCACGGCGGAGTCATTTCCACGTTGATGGACAATACGGGATGGTATGCAGCCGTCTCAAATCTCGGAGTCGGGTATACTTCCGTGACCATGGAGATTAAAATCAATTATTTGAAACCGGTAGTGGGGAGCAATTTACGCGCCGTCGGAAATGTGATACGTCAGGGAAGAACAACCTCTTTCGTCAAAATAGAGCTGTTTGATGAGACGAATCTTGTAGCCTTTGCAACAGGAACTTATGCGGTATTGCAGGAAAAATAAGTCGAATGTGAAAAAAACGGAAGAAAAGTAAAGAAGAAGTACCGGACAGAGCGATCGCTCCGCCGGTCTGTTAAATCGAATACGATTTAGATGTTGTCACGGATACCGAGATCAGCAACAAGTTTGTTGTAGCTTTCGCGGTTTGTACGTTTCAAATAACGCATCAAACGACGGCGTTGACCAACAAGTTTCAAAAGACCAAGACGTGATGAATGGTCTTTTTTGAATGTTTTAAGATGTTCTGTAAGTCCAGCAATACGAGTTGAAAGAAGTGCGATTTGTACTTCACTTGAACCTGTATCACCTTCAGTTCTTTGGTATTGTTTAATGATTTGCGCTTTGTTCGCCGTATCTAAAGCCATAATAGCCTCCTGATGGGTATAAATTTTACTCGAAAAACGATTTCTTCAAGCAGGGTCGGAATTATAGCCAAAAATATTAAAAATGTGTATAATTATCTTTATATTTCGTTCTACCAATCTAATCATAACTATTTCATCAGAAGAACAGTAAAGATGTCTAATATTATTCAAAAAACATTTCATATTGTATGTGTAGACGATTCGGCAACTAATCAACAACTGCTCAGTTCCGTTTTAGATAAGCATGGATACAAAGTAACATCAATCGATGATGGGCAAAAAGCTCTTGATTATATCGCCAAAAACCCTTCAG